>JBAZOJ010000075.1:0-13547 GCA_041648755.1 Candidatus Brocadiia bacterium | reverse complement strand
GCCAATCCGGGCAGCACACAGAACCTGCTGGCCGGGGTCCAGGGCGATCGAGGCATCGAAGTATGTGCGCGCAGCATCGAGGTTTCCCTTGATAAGAGCAGCCTCACCTGCCCAGTATTCCGCCTCGCCCTGAGGCAGGTTGGCAGAGGACAAATCGGAGTATATCTGCTCCGGAGTGCGGCTCTCGTAGACGCGCAGAAGAGTATTGTCAACCAGGCCGGGGGTACGCAAATCCCCCTGTTTGCCGGGAGGTGTGCACCCCACGGCAAGCGCCAAAAGCAGGGAAAGGGCCAAAAGCGCTAATTCAGTATGCCGGGATTCTTTTCGTACCATTTGCTCCACGCTTCGGGGTTGTAGCCGAAATCCTGCTTTGTGACGTTCATAAGGCCGCCATGGGCACACTTGCGAACAGATTCGTCACTGTCTTCAAGCGCGGCACGGAGGATGGAGAACGCACCCCTTCTGTTGAAGCCGGGTTTCACCTGACCGGTGGCGAAAGCAGCCACCCAGCGAAGCTTCACAGAATAAAGGTTCTCCCCCTGCGTTGCGGGGTTCTTCTTCGTGATTATCACGCTGAAGTTCGACAGCGCCACGTTCACGGCCTTGATGGAGTTCTCATCAGGAGTAAGATCCCCGATGAAGTCCGCAAGGATGGAGATCATCTTCTCGCGTGTTTCTTCGCTTAGCTTGTCATCGGACAAGCGGTTGACGATGGGCAGAAACGACGCGGTATTGTTGATTGTGAAGAGGATCTTGCAGGCGATGGGTATCAACTGCGCATCCGTGGCGGGATTGTTCAAAAGGGCAATCACCTTGTCCAGGGAGTAAGTCGTTCCGATTCCGCTGCGAACCAGGAAGCATAGGCATTCCCCCGCCTTGATTCTCGTCGTCGTGGCGACCTCGGTGTTTGTAACCGCGTCAAGCAACCTGATGCACACGTTGACGTCTGTGATCTTGCCTCCTGCCTGGAAGAGGTTCCAGAGGCTTTCCACGGCAGCATCGATCAGGTCGGGGCGAGCGAGGGCCATCTTGATGGCAGATTCGGCGGAGGAATCTCCAAGCTTGCACAACGTCTCGATCACCGCGACGAGAATGGCGTTCTGGCTGCTCGCATTGGGTGCGTTCGTCTGGTCGAGCAGGTCGCGCATGCTCTTCTTGAACAGCTCGTTCCTGGCTTCACCAGGCCATATCCGCATAAAAACGCCAAGCAGGCGGATACAGGCGGCTCGTACCAGAATGTTCTCTTTCGCATCGCAAACCGGCCCGTTGACATCCTGGCAGATACCGTAATCAACGATGACCCTGTTCCGGACAAGCTCCCCGATGGCTTCGGCCGCGGCTTCCCTGACCCTGGCGTCATCATTGCCATCCTTCAGTATCTTGATTATCAGGGGAACAATGGCGCGTTGGGCCACAACCTCTTTGTCCCGCAGAGCGCCGAAATAGGCCATTATCTGGATCCTCTCGACCGCCGTGCCAAATCTCAGATTCAGCAGTTTCTCATCTATCGTGTTGTGGACATCGTCAGATTCGGCGTGCAGGAACAAAGGACAGGCAAACGCGAGCATCAGGGCCGCGAAAATGATCGCCTTCTTCATACTCACCTCTTTCCGTTCCCGGGGGGGGATTACGGTATTGGAACGGGTGAAGCGGAGACTGCCGGGGCCGGGCCAAGAGTCTGAGCCGGATCCGGCCCTGGAGTCTTGACCGGAGCCGCCTCGATAAGGTACTTCTCGTACAGTTTCTGATAGAGCGTATTCGGAACGATGACAGCGTACTTCTCGCCTTCGATGTAAGCGTACACGCCTTTCGCCTCGCCGGGGGCGTCCTTGCCGAAAACGATAGTCACCGTTGATGTGTCGGTCTTGTCTTTCTCGTCAGCCTTGGCTGTCTTGACAGAGACCACGATCTTCGCACGGGGGGCATCGAACCCGAATTCCGCAGCTCTTTCCGCAGAATAGGCGAAAGTCCGGGTCGGCTTGATGTCCTCGAACTCGACGAGGACTTCCTTGATCTTCGCGGAATCGGGCTTGGCCTCAGGCTTGTTGTCGCAGGTCCAGTCCTTGTCGCGCTTGGTGAACGACGCGCTTTGGGGCTCGCCGGAAATGGACAGGAAGAAGGCCTCATCGCTCTTGAACTTCTTGATGTGACGCGTAATGAAGTCGTATCTGCTTACTTCGGCAACGCGGCGCAGTTTCTCGTCCGCCACCAGCAGCGCTACACCCTCATCGTTTCGACGCACGTACCAGCCCTTTTCCTCAACACTGTAACGGCCAATCTCGAGCCTGAAAGTTCCCAGGGCTCCGTCAGTGCCCGGGTTGACGTTGAGCACGAGCTTGCCGTCGATTCCCAGTTCGCTCTCGCGCCCTGCGAGCAGCATCACCTTGATCGCTGAGACTTCGGCCAGCAGTTTGAAGAACTCATCCGTGGCGTCGCCATCGGCTTCGCCTTCTTCAGGCTTCTTGAACTTCAGGTCGGTCCCGCTCTTCTCGATATCGACCTCACCGGAAGGGGCAACGACCGTCAAGCGGTTGACGTCGGTATAGGCAATGCCCGAGAGCTTCAGGTCGACGAAACCAAGGGGATCGGTCTTTATCTCAGCCACTTTCGCGGCCTGAACGGTGAACACGTTCGGCCGGTCAAGCGTCTTGGCATAGTAAGCGTCGCCGAGGTCGGGCTTCGCGACTATGTCAACCTTCGCCCCCAGAAGCAGGGAATAGGCCTTCCCCTGGTCATCGGTGGCCACAAAGGATTCGTAGGGGGTGTCAAGGCCGTACTTGGCGAAGTCCGAGGGCTTGTCGTCAACGAAGCGATCCACAACCATCCCGTAGACCGATCCGGCAGCCTTCTCGCCTTCGAGCGTAGCCACGGCTGCCTTGAAAGGAGATGTGATCGCCCATTTGCCGCCCTTGTATGACATGCTGTACTGGATATTCCCAGTGAGCTTGAGGTCCATAGTACGGGTAGGAAGCAGGTCGAACAGTTTGTGATCCCTGTAATCATCCAGCTTATCGGTCAGGTTCTTCGTGACGCTATCGCGGATGACATACACGTCCTTCGTTCCGGAGACACCCGCGTAAATCGAGTTCGCCGGGAACGGAGATTTCTGCCCGATCATAATGGAGACGGGGTCGCCCTTTTTGGGGATGATGGTCACGGTAAAGCGTGGCTTCACAAGTCCGTATTCCCTCATAAGGTTTTCGTTCAGATCAGATGCCGGGATCGTCCGGTCGGGCACCGCAAGATCGATGTCGTCGAGCATCCCGGCCACTTTATCCTTGTCAGCAGGATAGGAAATGGGAGAAGCCATGAACCAGACACCTTCAGGGCTCTTTTCGAACGAGACCTTCTGACTCTCGGCAACTACCTCAACTCTCTTCACGTCAGTGAAGAATGCCTTGTCCTTGTTAACCACGTTCCTTGTGGTTCCCTCGCCAGGCTTTGAGCCGATCTCGAAGAACATGATGTACCCGCCAAGAAGAATGGCGATGATGACGAGCGCTATGAGCAGTTTTGCCTGTTTCATTCTACTTCCTCCGAAGCAGCCACATACAGACACCTGCGTACAGACAGATCAGGGGCAGCCCGATGAGAATGAAATAGGCATACACCCGCAGCCGACGGTCGCTAAGTGTGAAATGGACTTCTGTGGGGGTCTTGGGTTCGATGCGGACCAGTGCCTCTTCCTCTGCCAGCCAGTTGATGCAGTTCATCACGAAGTTCTTGTTCACGCCGTAGTCGAACATCGCATTCGATGCCAGCAGCGAATCGCCAAACACTATCAGCCGGAACTCTTTGTCCGAGCCTGCCATTTTGCCGGAAATCGCCTTTGCCACGACAAATGAGTTGATCTCGGCCGGCTGCTGCTCGGAAGCAGACTTGAACAGGGCTCCTTCCGAAGAAGTCATCAGCAGGTCGAAGATCTGAAACTTCGCGGCAATTTCCTTGTCGTTTTCGAGGGCTTTGCAGTAATAGGTTAAGACAAAATCGTCGCGTGTGAACTCGCTGCTGATCGGATGGGTGCCAAAATTGCTGAGGACAAATCCGAAGTTGGTCCTGTTTCTGTCCCTGATAAACCCTTCTTTCAGCAGGATCCCCATCTTGTTCAGCCACGGCTCGAGGGACTGTGACAAGGTTGGCCTCTCCGTATCAAAGGCGCGGAGCATAACGAGGGCTTTCCCGCCGTTGGACAGATAATCATCGAGGTTCTTGAATTCGTCGACCCCAAGAGGCAATTGGGGGTCAGAGATAACAGCGACGGTACAATCAGAAGGAACGGGAGCATTCAAGTCCAGCGCATATGCTTCTTTGGACTCGTGTTCGATAGCCGCTTTCATTCTCCCATAGCCAATGCTGTCAAGGCTGTCGTAGGCAGGCTCGGCGTTCTTGTTGGAGAACTGGATGGCGATCTTGTGCTTCGAGGTAGCCTTCAGGATAGCCGATGTCAGCTTCTGCTCTCCGACAAAAGCCCTGCCTCTCCCGCGCGAGCCACTTTCGAACAACTCAGCGCCTTTTACGTACTGGGGCTTCTCCCAGACCATCTCGCCAGCAGTGTTCTTGTTGCCGACTTCGACGATAACGGAGTCGCCCTGTTCGAGATTGTACTGACCCTCAAGGGTACGGATAAGATCGCGGTCGCGGTCAGGATTGAATATCCGCAACTGAATGTTCGGCGCCAACCCCGCGTACTTCTCGAGGAAGCGCTTTGTTATCGAGTAGTCTTCGTTCTTCTCGTTGTAGATGTACGTGATCCTGATCGGCTCCTTGATCGCCTTGAGCAGACCGCTGGTGGAATCGGTGAGCGAGTACAGTTGGGTGGAAGTCAGATCCCATGATGTGAATCGCCTGTAGACCACGTAGTTCGCGCCAATCAGTATCGCCGCGACCACGAGGACCATTGCCATGACAATGACCGCTGAAGCCAGCTTCTGGCCTGTGGTCTGGCGAACGAAGTAATAGATGAAGTTGCCTGCACCCATCAGGGCGACGATCATGCCAACGCCGATCATCGCGTAGGAGATGTTCTGCATCAGCTTCTCATCGGAGAGCGTAAGCATAATCAAGGCAGCCAGCGCTACGAACAGGCCCAGGGGCCCCAGCAGCGACAGCAGCATATTGACGTTTTTCTCTCTCGGCTTCTCCATGTTTACCTCCACTTGCGGGATTCGAGGGATTGCACGGTAATGAAGAGCGCAAGGAAGCCGAGCGACAGGTAATAGGCGACAGCTTTCAGGTCAACCACTCCTCGTGAGAAGTCATCCATGTGCCGGTGAGTGCCGACGTAAGCGAACAATTCGGAAAAGAACTTGTTCGGCACCTGGTCGGCAGCGAAGCCAAGGAAGAAGGTGACAACCAGGAAGGCAAAAGTCAGGCCGAATGCCATCATCTGGTTGGACGTAAATGAACTGAACATCGTCCCGACAGCTATGAACCCGAAGGACATCAGGCTAAGGCCGATGTAGCAGGCCCATACGGGGCCAAGGTCCATCGGAGCGTCGAAGTTGGCAAGCAGTATCCACATGTAGACCAGCGTGGGAACCCACAATGACAGGTAGAAGGCCCACGCGGCAAGGAATTTGCCAACGACCAACTGAAGGTCAGTAACAGGGGCGGTCAGAAGCTGCTCCAGTGTTCCCGTGCGTTTTTCCTCAGCGAAGAGCCTCATGGTAACCATGGGGATGAACCCTGCGGCAGTGATCATGAAAATGAGGCCCGACATAAGGATGGTCAGCGGGTCAACAGTGGCAGGACTGCCCGGCTGAGACGACTGCCATGACAGGAGCAGCCAGAAGATATAGCCGTTGAACAGCAAGAAGCCCAGCATTGCGAAATAGGCGACCGGGCTGAAGAAGTAGCTTCTGAATTCGCGCCAGAAAACATGAAAGGCCGCCATCACTCACCTGCCTTTGGTTGCTCGTCTGCAGCTTTCTCCTCAGTCGTGGCGACAGCTTCCTTCGCTGCCTGCCAAAGCCCTTCGGAGGGAGGAACGGGTTCGGCTTCACCAACAGGTTCAGGCGGCGGTTCTTCCGGAACAGGGAGGGCATCAGGAATATCCAGTGCGGACGCCTCGACAGAGGTGTATTTGTCAGACGTCAACCTGGCGAATATGTCCTCCAGCCTCATCCTTTCGCTGCGCAGTTCCCGCAGGGCATAGCCCTGGGCAGCGAGTGCAGCAGCGAGTCTCTCTCTGATGTCGCACTTTGGCTTCTGGTGAACCTCGATCTTCACAATCCCGCCGGATTCGGCGACGTAAAAGCGGTCAATCCCCTCAAAGGTCGACAGCAACTCGCTCAGCCTAGGATTATCGGTTCCACGGGCTTCCAGATAAAGAACGGCCGCATCGCTCATCGAGTCGATAAGATCTTGTTGTGAAGGCGCATCCGCGACAATCCGCCCGGCATTGATGATGATGATCCGGCTGCAGATCATCTCGACCTCGTGAAGGATGTGCGTCGAGAGGATCACGGTGTGGTTCTCTGCCAGCGACTTGATCAGGTGCCGGGTTTCGCGCACTTGATTGGGATCCAGTCCCACAGTGGGCTCGTCGAGAATCAGAACATCGGGAGAGCCGAGAAGAGCATCCGCAAGGCCAACCCTTTGCTTGAAGCCCTTTGAGAGTTGTCCGATGATCCTGTTACGAACGTCCTTGAGCCAGCATTGCTGCACAACGCGCTCTATATGGGCGGGACGTTCAAAACTGGGAATTCTCTTTATTGCTGACCTGAAGGCCAGGTACTCGCGTACCCTCATCTCAGGATACAGCGGGACGTTCTCAGGGAGGTAGCCGAGTTTCTCGCGCACTTTGAGCGAGTCCTCGAAAACGTCGTATCCCGCCACCACAACTTTTCCGGTTGTGGCGGGGATGAAGCCTGTCAGGATGCGCATTGTCGTAGTCTTCCCTGCCCCATTGGGCCCGAGGAAGCCAACAACTTCTCCTTTTGAGATGGAGAAAGATACGTCGCGGATGGCGTGGAATTCGCCGTAGACTTTTGTCAGGTTGGTGACCGAAATCAAGTCTCATCCTCCTTCCCAATAGGGAGGCACGGGGAAAACCGCATTATAGCGTTCTACGCGCGCTTTCATAGCTTAGAAAAACCCTCAAGACCGCCGGAGTTGACTACTCCCCGTTGTGCATTACACTTAGCCAGGATGGAAAAGACAATGTCCTTGCACAATCCGGTTGTCGGTCTCGAGATTCACGCTCAACTTATGACGATGAGCAAGCTGTTCTGTTCCTGCGCATGCGAGTTCGCCGCGGTGCCGAATTCTCTCACCTGTCCGACCTGTGCGGGACTTCCCGGATCTCTTCCCGTTCTGAATCGCGAGGCAGTCATTCTGGCTATCATGGCCGGACTTGCCCTGGAATGCAACATAGCCTCCACCTCCCGATTCGACCGCAAAAACTACTTCTATCCCGATCTGCCAAAAGGGTACCAGATCACGCAATACGAACACCCGCTGTGCTTCGGGGGCAGGCTCGTCGTTGCTTCAGCGGGGGAAGCTCGCCCGATACGAATCCGTCGAATGCACATCGAGGAGGATGCCGGGAAACAGAATCACAGCAGCACGCCCCGCGAGACAACGATCGACATGAATCGAGCAGGAACTCCGCTTATCGAGATCGTCACCGAGCCAGATATCCGCTCGGCTGAGGAAGTACTTGAGTTCCTTGCTTCGCTGAAGCGGATCCTGCGGTTCCTCAGGATCTCCGATTGCGAGATGCAGGAAGGCAGCCTTCGCGTTGACGTGAATATCTCCGTAATGCCGAAGGACTCGCGCGAACTGGGCATCCCTGTGGAAGTCAAAAACCTCGGTTCCTTCAAACAGGCCGCGGCCGCAACGAGGTATGAAATCCACAGGCAGTCTGCACTTGCAGCACAAGGGACACCTGTTCGCAGGGAAACAAGGCTCTGGGACGACGAGGACCAGGTAACCAGACCGATGCGCGCCAAGGAAGGGGAAGATGACTATCGCTACTTCCCCGAACCTGACCTTCCTCCTCTGCTGGTTGGCTCCGAACTGATTGCAGAAGCCCGAAGCCGTATGGTCGAGCTTCCCGGAGAGAGAGCGAAGCGATACTCTGACGTTCTCGGCCTGTCCCTCTCCGCTGCCGCCGATCTGACATCGGAACGGGAAATTGCAGAACTGTTCGAGCGCACTACCGCTCTTTGCGGCGACGCGCAGGAAGCCTGCCAATGGATCCGGGGCGAAGTCATGTCCGCCATAAACGACAGAGGCGGCATCAGGAAGGGACTGCCGGTTACCGCAGAAGCACTGGACGAGTTGATCGGGCTCGTGAAGGAGGGCCGGATTTCACTTGCCACTGCCCGGAGGGAGATCTGGCCGCGGATGCTCGCAGGAGAGGGCCACGCATCGGAGATTGCATCTGCTCAAGGCCTTTTCGCCCTCATCCGGGAGGAGTTGGACTCGCTGTACAAGAAGATAATATCCGAGAACCCCGGAGTTGTGTCGGACATTCTCAAGGGGAAACACAAGGCGGTCTCAGTTCTTGTCGGCTGCATCATGGCGCAGACGAGAGGGGCAGCAAACGCTGACAAGGCGGCGGCAGAATTCTTGTCTCGCATCCTCAGGAAGGACGGCTAAAGTGTCAGAGACAGCCTTTTGCGATATGTGCGGAGGGATGATCCTTGGGGATGCCGTAAGGTACGAGGTCCGAATTCGAATAGTCGCGGGATATGACGTGCTGGAGCTATCCGAAGAGGACCTGAAAAAGGACACCCGCGCGGAACTCCAGAGGCTCGCGGACAGCCTGAAAGATGCGGACCCGGACGAGCTGGAACGGGGAATCTTCGAGCAATTCGAGTATGATCTGTGCGCAAGGTGCCGTGGGAAGTACAGAAAGAATCCCTTGCTCGGCGGGGAAAAGACTCCCTGAGAAAGGCCCTTTTGCCTTGCAATCGGCACCGTAACGGCTAATATTGTAGCGCACCTCGACTTGCACGGAAAATGTACGAACACGGCTTCAAAAACCTCTGCCGTGCGTCAAATGATGGGGAGTACAGAAGCCCCGAAGGGTGGGTTGTCGTGAGAACGCGACCTGGTGCGTATTCAGCGGGTATCGCTGATGCCGGAAAGTTCGAGAAAAGGCCGTTCCGCGGATTGGGACGGGTGGCTCTCGTTATTGTGCTTGTCTGCATTGCCACACTTGCGGCGGTCCCGTTCAAAGCCTGCGCTGAAGACCCTCCGCCTTGCGAGCGATGCGGCGGTTCCGGTAAGGGTGAGTGCAAGAAGCATGTCACGTTTGCGCGGTTGGGAGAAAAGGGGTTCACTCCGCTTGCCGATGTCTCATATGCCGAATACCCCTGCTGCTACGGCACCGGCTTTGTCCCTTGTACCGCTTGCGGGGGCAAAAAGTGGCGCGAGTTCCTGGCCACCTACAAAGAGGAAAGCGACAAACTGATTGTCGACCGGAACGCCGTCATCAAGAAGATCTTCGGTGAGAAACCACCGCGAAAAATATACTCGGCGAAGACAAAGCACTTCATTCTCACCTGCGACATCAAGGAGCGCTCCGAAGGCCTGAAGTTCACGGCCCAGAACGTCAGTTGGCTGATGCTTGCGCGCCTGGAAAAGGCCTATGACCAGTTTTTGAAATTCGTCGGCGCCGAGAAGGAGGGTGACGTAAAGTTCTGGGAGGATCAGCCCCGCTGCTTCTACATCTGGCTGACCGCGGACGAGCAGAAACAGGCTTCGCAGTCGCTTACCGGCATAACGAACGAAGTCTCTACCGTGTACAAACCGTTTTTCACTTCGATGGTTGAGAACGAATTCGACGGGCATACCCATCATTTCCTGGTCCACAATGCGTTTCATCTGCTCTCGGAAGGGATGGAGCCTTGGGCCGACCGCGCGATCCCGGAATGGATGGGTGAAGGGATATCCAACTGGGGAGAGCAATACCTGTTCATGGAAGTCAGCATCGGCTGCATCGGTGAAGGGATGACCCCTTGGGACATCAATGTGCCCTTGACTGACTGGCGGGCACTCGTCCTGAAGATGATCAAGGAGAAAAAGACCATCCCGCTCGGGAACTACGCCAAGTGCAACATCAAAGAGCTTACCACGGATCAGCGTGTGCAGAGCTTTGCGATCGTGGACTACATCTACAGCCTGGATAATGGCAAGAAGATGAATGCCTTCCTGGTAAGGCTCAAAGAGACGAAGGACCAGTTCCGGGCGATCAAAGAAGTCCTGGACTGCAGTTCTTCGGAGCTTGACGAGAAATGGGTTGCCTGGGCTTCCGAGGCATACAAAAAGCAGAAGAAATGAGCAGAAACCCTTCAAACTCAGGTATTATCTTGTGGAGATGCAGCACATGACAGCAGTCGGAAGAGCAGTCCTCGTGCTCACGATCGTTCTCTTTGTCGGGCTCGCAACGATCGCGAATGCAGAAGAATTCGGCATCTGCGGCAAATGCAGGAACACCGGAAAAGTGCCTTGCGCCAAGTGCAAGGTTGAATACCCCTATTTCTGCAGCGCGGCGCGTTCCATGACCTGCTGCTATGAGCTCGGCTGGACCTTGTGCCCGATGTGTAAGGGAAAGTCGTACTACGAAGTTGCTGAAACTGAGCAAAACGACTATCTCGGCTCAGTGGATTCATGGGCGGCCAATCAAGCCAACAAAGTTGAAAATGCGACCTGGGGCAAAGATGGCCCGAATCACAAGGTGATCCACATCGCCTCTAAATATTGGGTCCTTTCGACCAACATGAACGGGCGGGATATGAAGCTCAAGTGCCTCCCGTGGCCTATTCCAAGGTGGCTTGCCGTTGCCGCCAAGGCCGAGAACATTCGCAAGACCATGTTGGACAATTTCCGCTTCAAGGCAGACGGACACCTGGCTGCACACGTTTACGTTGAGCGCCTCGACTACGTCTACGATGTCTTCAGCAAGGTCTATACATCTGGCGCGAAATCGCTCGACGAGGCTGACAACACAGACACGCCAGCGGATCCTGCCAACCCCGACATAACCCCTGAAGAAGAGGGGAAGATCGAACCAGGCCCCGGCAAGAACCCGTACTACTGCTGGCGCACGGTAAGTGAACAGACTGCAGCAACACACGTTCTTGGCGGGCAGACAACGGAGCAGCCTCTGAACTGCTTTGGCCCCATGTCTGGCAGCAGCCACACCATCCAGTATGATGCAGCCGGCGGGAACGACGATATGTTGCTTCACGATTTCGTCCACAACGCCGTTCATCTCAAACTGGAAGACTACGGCAAATTCGTGATCGATGCTGTCCCCCAATGGTTCGGTGAAGCGAACTCCCACTGGTTCGAGTACACTATACTCGGAAGTGTCACTTGCATCTGCTGGCGTGAGACAACGGGAAACGGCAATATGCCGAACAAGGGCATCCGCGGCTCGATTTTCCGAATGGTTTCCGAGAAACGCCACAAGCCGCTCTCGGCGTTTGCGAATGCAAACCTGGCAGCGCTCACCGTCGCAAATCGAGTCCAGTCGATGGGGCTCGTTGACTACATGTTCAAAGTGTATCCCGATAAGGTCGCCCAATGGGTATCCCACGTCAAGGATCACAAAGACCAGGGCGCGGCCTTCCGGGATGTGTTAGGGGTCTCAATGTCCGATTTCGACACCGAATGGGCTGCCTGGGTCCTGAAGAACTACAAGGACAACATGCAGTAGTGGAGGTGGAGATGCACAGAAAACTGACTGTCCTGATTCTGGCCGCGGCTGTCGCGGCATTCTATTGCTGTACCGCAGTTGCAGAGGATGTCGCGCCGACGCCAGCACCAACGGCATCCGAGTACAGCAAGGAATTCCTGGACAAAGTGAAGCAGAGGATCAGCAAATTCCGCATGAAATATAAGGATGCCCAGGCCGTAGCAGCGAAGTCGAAAAACGGCGACGCGATGGCTCAAGTCGTACGTGACTACCTGAAGCCCGTAGACCATCCGGACATCATCGATGAAGTCCTCAACGCTATGAACGCAACGAATGACGGACTTGTCCAAGAGGCCGGAGCATTCGTACTTGCGAGCGTCACGGACAACTGCCTGGACTACCTTATCGCAAAGGGCGCACGAGTAGGAAAACCCCAGACAAGGGCGATCGTTATCGAGGGAATTGCGCGTGGAGACAAGGCCACGGCATTTGCGGTTTTCTGCGAACTGCTCAAGGACGACAAAGAACCGGAGATCGTGCGAGCCTCTTGTGCCCGTGCGCTTGGGATTCTAAAGGACGCGCGAGGGGTCAACGTCCTTGTATCCGTGGAAAATGACAAGTCGGAGTTGCTGAAATTAGCCCTTATTGACGCTTGTCTGCAGTTCCAGGACGACATCAGCGCGCAGTGCATCGCAGGACTGATCAACGACGACAGCTCGTGGAAAATACGTGCCGCAGCCATCGATGCATCGATCAAGCGCAAGAACACATATGCCGTTGGATACCTGATTGTTCGGCTTCGCAAGGAACAAGGGCGGCTGTTCGGCGATGTTCTAAAGGCTCTGAAGGCGATAACCGGCATATGGAAGGGCGAGAACATCAACGCGTGGGAGGAGTGGTTCAAGACCTCCGAATACGCCAAGAGCGGCAAGATCGAGCTCACGCCGCGCAAAGATGTCCCGGGCAACTACAACACGATCACGTATCACGGCATACGAACCCATTCCAAGAACATCGTGTTCATCATCGATCGCTCAGAGTCAATGAGAGAGAAGTGCGATCCAAAGGCCCTGAAGGGCGACTATACCACTCCCGACCAGAAATTCACAGGCGACACGAGAATCTCGCTGGTTCAGTGGGAGCTCAAGCGCACCATCGTCAAGTTGGACAAGAACTGCTCCTTCAACATGATCTCGTTCTCAACCGATGTCAGGGTGTGGAAAACGAAATCTGTTTTCGCGACAGATGAGAACAAGGGAACGGCGGTCAACTGGGTGAACGCTCTATCGCCCGACGGACGAACGAACACCTGGGGTGCATTTCTTGCCGCGTACGGCTGCAAATCATTCGGCAGTGGGAAATTCGGAACGAATCCGATGGGCGACACCATCTTCCTCCTTACCGATGGCGACCCCAACGAGGGCGAACTGGACGACCCGGATGAGATCGCTGCCGGTGTTGCCGAACTGAACCGCTACAATCACATCGCCATCAACTGCATCGCAGTAGGCAGGTTCAACAAGGCGTTCCTGCAGAAACTTGCGGCCGACAACGGCGGCGAGTTCATGGACTTGGGCGATTAGCTTTTGGCGCGTCTGCTGTATAATATCGGGCGGCGAGGTTCGCCGCCCGTTTCGTTCCTGGAGGACAAATGCGTGGATGGAATAGCTGGGAAGCTTGTGTTGACAAGATCAAGCGTATTCGCCTGATCGTCTGCGACGTGGACGGCACATTGACGGACGGTTCGATCTTCATCAATGAGAAGGGTGAGGAGGCCAAGCTCTACTCAGCCCATGATGGACTCGCAGCGAACATGTGGGTTAAGTGGGGAGGCAAGCTGGCGCTGATCACGGGACGAGGCGAAAGTGGAACCGTCCAACGTCGCGCAAAAGAGACC
>JBAZOJ010000074.1:0-13572 GCA_041648755.1 Candidatus Brocadiia bacterium | reverse complement strand
ACCCGGTATACCGGAATTCGACCTTGCTTTCCGGAGCGGTGCCATACGCGATGCCGCTGCGCGTGGAAAACGGCTTCCTGCCAATCTTCGATGACATTCCGCATGATGTCGCTTCCAGAGCCGTTCTGATGTATCTGAACTATCCCAACAATCCCACTGGAGCCGTGGCCGACCTCAGATTTCTTCGCTCAGCGGTCGAATTCGCTCGCAAATACGACATCATTATTGCCTATGACCACGCATACTCCGAGCTTGTCTTCGATGGCAGGAGAAGCCCTTCCATCCTTGAAGTTGAAGGCTCCCGGGAATTGTGCGTGGAGTTCAACTCACTCTCGAAGATTTTCAACGCGACCGGTTGGCGGCTGGCGTGGGCGGTCGGCTCGCGCGAGGTGCTCGAGTCGCTGAACTCCCTGAAGAAGAACATCGACTCCGGCGTGTTTATGGCGATTCAGGAGGCAGGAGCCTTCGCGCTGGATAATCTGATCGAAGCCACTTCTGCGAAAAACGTCTCGATCTATGAGCAAAGAAGAGATGTCTTTGTGCAGACTCTGAGAGAAGGCGGCTGGGATGTCTCGCCCCCACATGGCACCTTCTACATTTGGGCGCGGATTCCCGGCAATTCCTGCAAGGCTGCAGCCCGCCTGCTTCGCGAAACCGGAGTTGTCTGTGTCCCGGGCATAGGCTACGGCGAGTACGGAGAGGGATATATCAGATTCGCCCTCAACCTTGAGGTACAACGGGTCGCAGAGGCGGCGCGCAGATTGTCGAGAGCGGAATTCTCTTGCGAAAATGGTGAAACGCTGGTACATTCCTGACGTATTTATGTCGGAAACAACGCGAGGGAGTAAAGATGAAGCTTTTCAAGGTTCTGGTCTTTGTAGGTGCTCTTGGACTTCTGGCCTTCACGAGTGGATGCCGCGGCTGCGGCTGCAGTTGCAGCAGGCCTGACACTAACGGTGGCGATGAAGTTGTCGTTCCCGACCCCGACAAGGGAACAACGACACCCGCCGATAACCCTGACAATGGCAAGGGCGGCACCAACGCTGGCAAGTTCTAAGCAAACCTCGAATTGAAACACGAACGGCGCAAGCAACCTTGCGCCGTTCGTGTTTTTTACTGCTTGGAGTCGTTACTTCTTCTGGCCCGTGTTGAAGTACCAGTCGGTCTTCAAATCCTTCCCATCCACGGCGTATTCGACCACCACGTGGTAGCGGGTGTTGTTCTTGAAGGATCTGTCTGCCAAGATCAGCAGCATGCCCTCATTAGCGGGGAGCGTGGCCTGAGCTGGCCTGTTTGGACCGAATCCAAAACAGTTGATTTCAGTTTCCTTTGCTCCTGCGACAGTGAACAGTCTTGCTTTCTTGATCTCAAGCTTCTCGGGAGTAGGTGCCCATTGCATGCTGATCGGCCAACTCCCACCCGAGCCCGCCGGGCGGGGGTCTGGTGTTTCTCCTCCATACTTGCCGTAGTAATCCAGGTACTTGATGGTCTGCTCGGGAGCAGGGATGCATAGCGGATACTGCCATTTGATCGATTCCAAGTCGCGAGTCATCTCCCCGTTATAGACGCTTACAGCTCCATCCTCACCAAGTCCGAAGACTCTGGTGTCCGGCCAGAAGAACTGCGCGCGATGGTAGAATTGTCCCATCAGATCCTCGATTGCCGTAACAGCGCCGTCGAATATGTGGAATATGCTGTTCTTCATTTCAACGGCCTCAGGAGTGTACCCGAGGTATTCGGGTCTTGGATCCCTTACTTTCGCCCAGTCGGCAAGATCCCCGCCTTGCGCGGTAATGTACTTTGCGAAAAGCCTGGCCTTACGCGAGAGTTCCTTGTCCATCGGAAGGAGGGGAAGCCCCATATCACCGCGCATATTGTTGAGGATTTCGCCTGCACGCCTCTCGCTTGGGTAAAGCTCGATGGGGCTAAGTTTGGCTTTCAGCTTCATTTCCTTCCCCGCGCCTGAGAACTCGAATTCCGCGTGCCATTCATAGAACCACTGAGTCGGCATTATGGGGACGACGTATACCTTGTCGCCTAACATCAGTGCATCAGTCTTCTTGTCAAGCCAAGTGCCGTTGCAGTCCATGTCGAAGAACCTGACGATCCGGTTCTCAACCTTGGCCTCCCGGTACTCGGCGTAGTAATACCCCCAATCCTTGCTCTTATCCTGTGCGAATCCGATCGGAAATGTCCCTGCCTCGCTGACGACCTTGACGACCCCGCCGCTCTTGACCCTGACTGGTGCTGCACTGCCCCAGGATACCTCGATTTCCTTCTCTTCCTTCTTTGTGGTGACCTTGATGCCGTACACTTCAATCGAATCGAATGGAATTGGGTTCGCAAACGGCCGGAATGCGCACATGAACGGGGTGGAGAAAGCTACACTCTTGACACCGTACTCCTTCTCGACCTTCGGGGCCAGTTTCATTTCAGGCTGCTTCTGTTCTGCGCCAGAAGGGCTTGGGTGGGCCAAGAGCGTGAGCAGGCATGCGAGAGAGAACAAAAGGCTGGAGTATCTGGTCAACATACGGCCTCCTTGGCACTATTATGCATCGCCTGTATGAAGTGTCAACGCTTTCACGTGCTGATGCAAAAAACGACCCGGCAACCGAAGTGGGCTATACTGTTCGACGCAAGAGCAACAGTAACTTCGGAGGAAGAATGATCACAGTGACTCACGAGAAGGGATTTCGAATCGTCGCAGATGTCCGCGGGCATAGGGTCATCGCGGATCTGAAGCAGCCCAATGGAGGGACGGACACCGCGCCACAAGCGTCCGAATACATCGAAGCTGCGTTGGCGCTTTGCGTCTCGACGTACTTCAACATGTATTGCGCGAAGAGAGATCTCGACCCGCACGGCCACACGGTAACGCTTGAATCGAAAGTGGCCGAAGCCCCCAAGCGGTACTCTGCCTTTGCAGTCACATTGCAGTTCCCTCCGGGATTCCCGGAAGATGCGAAGGAGGGAGCAAAAGGCTTTGTGAAGGCCTGCATGGTGGCCAATACTCTGAAAAGCACCCCTGATGTCTCTTACTTTTTCGCGTAGTCAGAGAGAGTACTTTTCAGCCAGTTTTCGAAGAGTGGAGCGGTTGATTCCCAATACCCGGGAGGCCTGAACCTGATTGCCGTCGGTGAGTTTCAGCGCCCAGATCACCAGAGGTTTCTCGAATACGCTCATCACGCGATCATAAAGATCTTCGGTCTTGCCCTCAACAAAGACCTGTCGGCACACAGATGAGACGACTTCATCCACAGGCGCTTTTTCGTCAACCGTAGTGGGCTTTTCCGTCAGCCTCGGCGGGAGGTTTTCTGCAAGTATCGTGTCGGACTTGCACATGAACCAGGCGCGCTCGATGGCATTGCGTAGTTCGCGCACGTTTCCGGGGAAGGGATACTCTTTCAGGATTTCCATGGCTTCGGAGGACATCTTCTTGCTGATGGCGGTTTTCTTCTCCAGGTTGAGAAGGAAGTATGCTGTCAGCATGGTGACGTCCTCTCTACGTTCTCTGAGGGTCGGCATGCGAATCTCCACGACATCCAGACGGTAGAAGAGGTCTTCTCTGAAAGTACCTGATGCCACCATTTCGTCGATGTTGCGGTTAGTTGCGGCCATAATCCTGACATCCACTTTGATAGGGGTGGTTCCACCGACCCGTTCAAACGACTTTGTCTCAAGGAAATTCAGCAATTTCACCTGGGAAATGGGAGAGAAGTCGCCGACTTCGTCCAGAAAGATGGTCCCGCCGTCGGCGATCTCGAAGTATCCCTTCCTGTCTCTGTAGGCTCCGGTGAAACTGCCTTTTTCATGGCCAAAAAGCTCGCTCTCCAAGAGGCTCTCAGGAAGGGATGCACAGTTGACAATTACGAAGGGCTTGCGGCGTCGTTCCGAGTTGAAGTGAATCAACCGAGCGCACAATTCCTTCCCCGTTCCGGATTCCCCACGCATCAGGACAGTAACGTCGCTACCGGCCAGAGCTCCGATCTGCTTGAATACGCTCTGCATCGCCACAGATCTTCCGACCATGATCTCGACATCGGCCCGTTCGAGAAGAGTCTCGCGAATTCCAGCCACTTCTGAATCAGTTGTCGAAGCAGCAAGGTACTTGCGAACAAGCCTGAGGGTCAGGTCTATATCGTCAATGGGCTTCAACAGGTAATCGGCAGCTCCTTTCATCATGGCTTCAATGGCGGTCTGAGTTGTTCCGTGCCCTGTCATCACAATAATCGGGCAACCTGGGATAACTTTCTTGAAGCTGTCAATCGCCGAAAGTCCATCGAGTCCCGGCAACCGAATATCCAGGAAGAGTAGGTGAGGGGCGGCCTTTTTGGCCCTCAGAAGGCCTTCTTCAGCGCTCGGAGCCGTCTCCACTTCGTAACCCTCAGAGGTGAGAAGGTCACGAAAAGCCCAGCACACGCTTTCTTCATCGTCAACTACGAGGATTCTGTGCATCCATTTCCTCCAGAGACTTGAATGTATCGGTGGATATCTCTCTCAGACGAGCGCTTCCGTGTGAGACGGGAATGAAGATCCTGAAGACTGTTCCGCCGGAAGAAGAGACAAATCGAACGCGACCGTTTTGAGCCTCTACGATCTTCTGCGCAATTGCGAGGCCGAGACCGGTACCCGCCTTCTTGGTGGAGAAAAAGGGCTCAAAAATACGATGCGCAATGTCCGGGGGTATCCCTGACCCGGTATCCGAGATAGCGACTGTCATTGCTTGTTCGCCCGCGACCTTGGTAAGTGAAGCCGAGACGGTAAGAAGGCCACCGGTGGGCATTGCCTGCACGGCATTGAGAACGATGTTGATGAGCACCTGCTTGAAACTGTCGGGGTCGACAAACATCAGCGGTAACCCGTCCTCAAAAGAGGTCATGACAGTGATCTTCGAGTGTTCAAGTTGCCTGCTAAGCAACAGAAGCGTATCGCGGATTACGCCGGTAATATCCGTCTGCCGGAGGGAAGGCTCGAAAGGTCGACCGAAATTGATGAGTTGATCCATGTGATGCTTGAGTCTGTCGATTTCGGCAATTATGACTCGCAGTCTCTCTTGAGACATTGGGTCATCGACCTTCTTCGAAAGCATTTGAGCTGTCATGCTGATTGCCGTCAGTGGGTTTCTCACCTCATGGGCTATGCCTGCAGTCACCTGTTTGAACACAGCCAGCCTTTCAGAGGCAATGATCTTCTCCTGCGCACTCCACAGAAGCTCCAGAGATTCACGAATTTTCCTTGATAGCTCTCCGATGGGTTCGCGTGAATTCGCAAACGGAAGCTGGCTCTTGCGAGCCGAAACGGCAGATTCGAGGGCCTTCGAAAGTATCAGCACGGGAGACGCATGGAGCCAATAGAGTAGGGCAGCAAGAAGAAATGAAGCCAGCGCACTGGCAAGAAGAAGAAGAGCCCATCTCGTGGCTGAAACCTGCGAGGTCTTCAGTGGAGCCGGGATTTCGAAGAAGAGGTGCTTCACGAAAAGATGTGAACTGACCGGGATTGACCTGAATCGTCTAACACGCCCCTGGAAGTCCAGGAGAACATCACGGTGGGAAATGGATGCAACAGCGGAGCTGAAGGTCGTCAAGTATGGATTGAGCGAATCGCTGGTAGTGTAATGAGAACCTGCATCACCGAACACGACTATGTCGCCTCCGAGGGAGACAGCAGCAATCGAGATGGACTGAGGAAGGCGGAACACGTCAGAACTGAGGAATGCATTTCGGAGCGATTCAATGGATTGTTCGAATCGCTCTTGAGCCGTCTCTCCAGCGCCGCGCTCTGACAGCAAGACACCGAGGGCTGCGGCTCCAGCCACGAACAGAAAGACCAGCGCCGCCGTTCTGAGAAACGAAAGCATGGTTAGGCTATTCCTCCACGTCGATAGTCAACCCGTCGTAGGCCAGATACGCGCTCGGATTCAGCTCAAAAGAAAAACGACCGTGAGAAAGGTCGTGACCGATATGCGTGATGAACGCTCTGTTTGGCGCGACTCTCTTGATCTCATTCAGAGCATCGTCAAGGGTGAAATGTGAAGGGTGGTACTTCCGTCTAAGGGCATTTATCACCAGAACGTCGAGATCCTTCAGCAGCGGATAGCTCTTTGCCGGGATACGATTCCCATCCGTGATGTAAGCGAGTTTCCCAATCCTGAATCCGTTGATAAGGATATCTCCGTGCTCTATCGGTATTGGAGTAACAGGCACACCAGCAACAGAAAACGTCTCGGACGCGAATTCGACCATATCAAACACCGGTCTGCTCGCGTTGCTTCTGCCGGGCAGGAATGCGTAAAAGAAAATCCGTCTGATGGTTTCGAAGGACTCCCTTGTACCATAGATTACCACAGACTTGCCCATTGACCTGTAAAGGGTTCGCAAGTCGTCAATACCGAGGATATGGTCGGCATGGGAGTGAGTCAGGAGGATCCCGTCCAGATGTCGAACACGATACTTGAGCATCTGTTGTCGAAAATCAGGCCCGATGTCGATCAGGATTCTGCGGTTACCGCACTCGAGAAGAGCGCTTGGCCTGAGCCGTTTATCACGCTTATCTTCAGAATTGCATACTGCACATTGGCAGCCAATCTGAGGGATTCCCACCGACGTTCCTGTACCCAGAAATGTGAGTCTCACCGTTCCACTTTTCGTGCAAGTCCTTCGACCAGTTCTTTGGGAAGCGAGATCTCGGCGACTATCACTTGTCCACAGAACTTCGGTCCGTCGTTCAGAGCGAATCCGGTCTTTTGAGCGACGAATGTCACTGTAAAGTCGGCTTTGACGCATTCTCCGGCTGCAATTCCGGTGTTGGCATCAAGGCCGGATGGGAGGTCAACCGAGACGACCTTTTTTCCGCAAGAGTTGATTGCCCGAATCGTCTCGTCGTACGGGGAGCGTGGGATGCCAATCGATCCTGTTCCCATCAGAGCATCAACGACCACGTCTGTCTCCTTCAGGCAATGACGAAGCTGAGACGGGGAAACATCTGTCCCGATCTCAAACAAGGGAATCCCCATGCGAGAGATAATCCGCAGGTTCGTCCTCGCGTCATCTTCGGGCGGGGCAGGGCGTTCGATGCCAAAGCGTTCAGCGGCCTGTTGCTTTTTCCGCCTGCCAAGGTCCGCAATGACGCTTTTGTCAAAGGCTCCCTCAAACTGGAAAGCTTTCACGGATACCCCGAACACCCGAACAGCGATTCCGCGGTTATGCAGATGCCGCGCTATGACGTAGCCGTCCCCGCCGTTATTGCCTTTGCCTGTGATTATCGTAGCGGATCGGGGCTCAGGGAATTCTGACAGGATTCCGAGGATAATGTCAGCGCACCGAAGGCCTGCATTCTCCATCAGAACCAGGCCGGGAATCCCATACTTCTGCGCAGCGATGGAATCAACCTGCCGAGACTGCTCGCAGGAAAGTCTAATCTCTTCCGGCATGCCTCAACCCTCCCAGAAATGACTTCCCCCGAAACACCGGCCCTTCCTTGCACACTCTAACCATTTTCACCCGCCCCTTCACAGCGAGAGGCACGGCACAGCCAAAACAAGCGCCTATGCCGCATGCCATCCGCTCTTCAAGAGCAACCAAGCTCTCGATGGACGCTGCCTCTGCGGCCTCAGCAACTGCCTTCAACATCGGAATCGGACCACATCCAACAAGCAGATCAAATTCATGTCGCTTCAGAGATTCTGCCAAGGGGCGCGTCACCAATCCATGGGTGCCAGAGGTTCCGTCTTCTGTCGCAATCTCCATTCGAGTGACGAACGGGGACACTTCGGAGATGTAGATGAGATCATCAACCGTGCGTGCGCCAGCAAAGAAAACCGGGGATCGGCCTTGTGTATGGAGTTCCTGAGCAAGCAAGCAAAGCTCGGCGATTCCTACTCCCCCGCCTATCAATGCTATGCGCCGATACACTGTGCTGACATTGAAGCCCCTGCCAAGCGGACCGAGGATCTCCACGTGGCCGTTGACAACTAACGATTCCGAGAGAAGCGAAGTACCTTTCCCTACAACGGCTGCGGCAAATTCAGTCCATTCTGGGCCGGTCTGCGCGACGCAGAACGGGCGACCAAGCAAATGCTGGCTTGCTCCGGGGATTCTAACCATCATGAATTGCCCGGGGACGACCTTATCCGGCCAGTTCGCGTGAAATCTGCAGACCAAGTACTTGCCCTTGCGGCGCAAGCTCAGGATTTGACAGGGGACGTAGCTATCTCTTTTCTCCATTGGCTCCCCTTTGAAAAATGGGGAGGCATACCTCCCCATTTTCCCAGCGCAAAGCAATCGGTTATTCTCTCGGCGTCTCAAACGACTCGAACGCCGATTGATCGATCTTCATCTCGATCTTGATCTCGCCCTGCTCCTCAGGGTCTTCCTTGAAAACGCGAATCATCTGCAGAGAGCCAGTGAAGGTGTCCTTCACGTTCTCGATGGAGGTCTGGTGGTTCAGCGTGATAAGCGGGAATCTCCAGCCCTTCTTCTCGGTATAGTTCCAGTAGTATCTGTTGATCTTCTGGCTGGAGCCCGAATCCTCGTAGGTGACCTTGCACAGAAGGTCTGCCCATTCGGCCTTGGCAAACTGCGAACTCTCAGGAGTGTAGAAGAAGAGTTGCCTGACGATGGAAGTGTCGAAGCGATCCCTGATCTTGAAGCCCACGTACTTGAAGGGCAGGTTCGCAAACGTGTATTTCGACTCGATTACCCTGTCCAGGAAGTAGAACTGGTCGGTGGAGAGCTTGTACATGAGGTCATAGTCGTAAGTCTCGTTCAGCATCAAAGAGCGCTCCAGCGCAGAGACGTCGCCTTTGTTGGCGTCGATGAACTTAAAACAGTCCTTTCCGTTGAAGGCAAATACGGTCTTCAAGGAGGACTGGACATACTGCTTCCGGAGCATGCCCTTGTTGGCGGAGCGCATGAACCAGAGCATCATGGGGATTTCGGTATCTGTGACGAAGTCGAACGGATCGTCTTTGATTTCGGGATTGGGGTTATGCTGCAGGTTATCTCTGACAACTGTCGACATCTTCCAGCCGCTTGCGACGAACTTCAGAGTGTCGGCTCCGCCTGCTTTATCCACAACTCGTTTCACCAATTCCTGCAGTTCAGGCGTGCAATCCTTAAGCGCCTTGTAGTTTTGTGGCACTGGGGCTGGGGTACCGCCGGAACCGGAAACAGAGGGACCACCCGATGTTTGCGGGTTTTGTGCAGCGCCGCTCACGATAGGCGTGGCCGAGAACCCACTTATCGCCCAATCTGGCGGACGGGGCGTCCCGGTGTCCGTGACGCCACTCATTAGCGCGTGTGGTTCCGTGCTCGGATGCGCAATATCTTTCCCCTTGGAAAGGCCCAATACGAGGCCAATGACTGCTATTGCCGCAACTGTAATGCCCAGAGTCACCATCATTCCAGTGTTGTCTTTCTTGCGTGGTGCGGCGCGGCCGTCGTCACGATCCTCGTCCGGCTGCCGGTGTGCGCGTCTGGCTGGCTGCCTTCTGCGCGGAGGCTCAGACTCAGGTTCAGGTCCTCTTGAGGGTCCGGGCACTGTCACAATGCTGTCGCATTGAGTACAGCGGAATTTCATTCCCGGCTTGAAGGTGGATATGTTGTAGTTCTTGCCACAACTCGGGCAGGGCATAATTGAGTCAGGCATCCTCAGCTCCTTTCCCGGAATCAGGTTCCTGGGAATTGTAGCAGCTTTTGCTCCAACAAGGACAAATCAGCAAGTGGAACTTGCCGGTTTTCTCGCGACAAGAAGGTGAATCGTGCCGAGTTCGATGTCGCCATCGTACTCGATTTCAAGGCCAAGGTCAACAAGCGTTCTCGTCAGTTCAGGCCTCAAATCCGGACCGCAAATGCTCGCTGCAAGATACTTGTACGGCCTGTTGTCCGTGAAAACGGAAGCCACAACAGGCATGATGCTCCTTAACCAGAATCTCATCATCGGAGACCTCCATCCCAGGGGAGCAAACGAGTCAAGAATCATCATGCGCCCGTTTGGCTTCAGGACACGAGCCATTTCGGACAATGCCGTCGTTCTGTCCTGAAGATTGCGAATCACGAAGGCTGAGCAGACCGAGCCAAATGAGCCATTCTCAAAGGGAAGAGCTGTCGCGTCCGCGACCATAAACACAGCATTGGGACATCTTTTCGACGCCACGGAGAGCATTCCTTTGGAGATGTCCACTCCGGTGACGTCCAGATCAGGTCTCTGCTTAGCCAGATAACAAGGCAGCAAGCCGGTACCGGTCCCGACATCCAACAAGCGGTCGCCATTAGCGATCATGAACTGCTTCAGCGCTTTTGCTCGCCAGCGGGAAGTACCCCAGAGGGAGACAATGTTGTTCATAAAATCATACTTGCCCGACAGATTGTCGAAGAGGTTTTTCACGTACTCTCTGCGCACGTTTCCGGAAAGCCGGGTGGCTTCCTCCGGTGAACAGGAGACCCGTGAATCACTTACTCGATCAGTCATACAATCCTGGAATGAAGCGCAGGTCGAGCCAAGGGGAGGAGTCTCTGAGGTTAAGGGAACTCAATGAGAATGTCGGCACCTTCGAGTTTGACTCTCCTTGTCTCGAAGGTCAAATCGTTCACGTTAATCGAGTACTTGCTTTCCAGATTGGCCAGAGTTCCCGTAAGAGTCCGCTCCAGGATGAAGTTCCCGCTCGTGATCTTGATACCGGGAGGAATCTCGAACAAGGACGATACCTGTTGGAGGGTCAATCCCCAGTCCCTGAACTTGAGATTCAGGTTCAGTTCGCCGGTCAAGTTTCTGATATCTCCCGTTATCTCTTCACGAGGACCCGAATCCGACTCAAGCCTCGCAACGTCGATTGTAAGTGAATCGAGGGATACGGAGTACTTCATCTCAGCGCTGACGGTCACCTTCTGCCCGCTGAGGAACAGTTTCTTCGCGTTGACCGTAACCCCCTGAGGAAGGAAGCCGCCGGACAAGCTGAAGAAGCGGGTATTATCGGTCTCTCTGCCCATCAGAGTGACTCTCCCGGTTACACCAACGATAAGCAGGGAGAATTGTGTGGCCGTTACCGCCAGAGAGAACTCGTCTACGACACTCACAGACAGGTTTAGCCTGCCCGGAACAAATGAGCCCTTGAATTCAGACAGGTCTCCTCTGATATCGAGCCTCCCATCGCATTTCCACTTGGTTGATCCGGGCTCGATCTCCGCCATTGCTCTCGATAGGAAGCCAGAATCGATGCGCAGCGAGTCGATCGAGACCTTTGATGGAATTCCTCCTGCGAATTCAATGGAGCCCTCGAAGTCAAAGGACTCACCCAAACCCAAATGTGTCTTGCGCATAAACTCCAGAGCACCGTCGGTGATACGGAATTCGCTTGAAAGTGTGACCTCAACTCCGGGAAGATCCTTACGATTACGCTTCACTGTGAGCATGCGCGTGTGCAGCGCGACAGAACCATCGGCTTCTTTCGGGCCGCGTATGCTGACGTCAATGCTGCCATTCACTGGCTCGTAGGCGAACTCAAGGGCTATTGTCGAAGGATTGAACACTCGATCGAGAAACGACTGCGGAACGTCGTAGAGGATGCAATGCAGCCGTCCTGATGTCTCACCAAATACATCATTGAGTTTGCCCGTAATGTCGAAGCGAGAACCATCGCTGAATTGCGCAGAAGTCTCGAGTGACACTGACGAGCCAGAGAAGGAAGCCTTCAATGAAAGTGCCTTCGCCGCAAACTCGCGGCCCTCTTTGCTCAGAGTCAGGTTGTCGATTGCCTGGCATGAGAACGATACTTGCTTCTCCATGAGAACGGCAAAATCCGCAGAGTCAAATTTCGTGGAGACTCCACCGGGAAATTGCCCGGAAAATCCATCAGTTTCGTAGAGCCACGGGGAAGTGACCACGCTCTCGATGTCTGGATACGTGCATCTCTCAGAATCATATCTGGCCTTCATCCTTACCGAGGAGAGAGATGCGCTCCCGAAGCTGGCCGTTGTCATCCGCAGTCCCTCGATGCCGCCACTTAGAAGAATCGTGTCCTTACCTTCCTGACCAGCGCTGTAAGACAGGGCAATGCTTCCTTGTCCTGCCAGCGTGCCTATTTCGTCGGTCCTAAACACCCCGAGGGCAAGAAGCCGTGTCAAGTCAAGATCATTGCATTCCGCGTTCAGAGCAATTGAGGGCGACTTGGTGTTTCCGGAGACCACCAGAGTCAACCTGCCGGCGAAGTCGTTTCCGGACAGCATGTCCAGCGAAATTTCGCCGGCAACGGATTTGCCATCCGGCGAAATGGACATCTGCCCCCCCGATACTCCCAGAGTGACTTCCTTGCCGCCCAGTACCAGAACCAGTCTGCCGCGCTCAAGAGTGACCTTCCTGACAAAAGACCGGTCGAGAAAGTTGCCGATGATTGTGCCGGCGATTGACCGAAGTGCTTCACCGGAACTCCCTTGATTGCCAACGGGAAGGGCCATGGCGTACGACTTGATAGTAATCCTATCGGCGCGCACTCCTTCCGAAGTGCTGAATCCGTCCACGACGATCTCGTCGCTCTCGAAGAAAGGATAATCCGTCCGGAGGGGATTCTGGATCGACGCCCTGCGTAGGACTACTTGGGTTAGATTCAGGCGTGGAAACTCTACATCCCCAAGTTTCACGGTCATGCCGATGCCCTTGGAGATCTGCAGCGCAATTCTGTCTGCAAGCCCGCCGGACCTTTTCAGGAAGGTCAGGTATATTGCCATAGCCGTAGGAATACAGACAAGCAGAACAACGGCTACCCAGAAAAGACGTGCTCGTGTGGCCTTTCTCATCATAGAGATGCTGCTCCCTCTGCCACATTATAAGCCTCTGCCCAGTCATTCAAGGCGTTCGTTTGCGTTGTGTCTTCGACTGGTATAATTCCTCCATGGCTGCAAATACCCGACGCACGGTCATCGTACTTTCCGTTGTCCTTTTCCTGGCGGCACTCGCAGCGACCATTCTCTCACTGCTGCCCAAGGTTGAGTACCGTGATGCTCAGTCCGTTCCCATAGGACGCCCCGCAGACTATCCGGCGAACTCAGTTAGCGACAGGTTCTTAGCTCGTTTCAACTTCTATGTTGTCAACGATGGAACAGGAATATTCGCGATCTCCGCCAAGTGCACGCATCTCGGCTGCACTGTAAACTGGGAGGCCAGAACCGGAACCTTCGACTGCCCCTGCCACAGAAGCCGATTCGAGAGAAATGGAAATGTCGTTCAATCTCCGGCGAAGAAACCCCTTCCCAGGCTTGGGCTTCGGTATGATCCTTC
Source organism: Candidatus Brocadiia bacterium (assembly GCA_041648755.1). GTDB lineage: Bacteria > Planctomycetota > B143-G9 > B143-G9 > B143-G9 > JBAZOJ01. Next base: position 303 of record JBAZOJ010000074.1, on the reverse strand, counting down.
AATCGGGCTCGTTGTCAAGATCGACGAAATCCTTCCACCGGATAAAGACCCGCTGAGCCCCGAGTTCTACTTCCTCATCGGTTCTGCAACCGGGGCTCTTCCACTGCGTCGACGGGACCTCATTGATGCAGGAGGCCCCAGTATCTCGCGAATCAGTATCGCGCGCTGTAACGGATCCGAACTCAACTGCGCGGCTTGGGGAACCACTACCTGTTGTTGCTGCAACTGCGCTTCTCTCAGATCCACTCGGATATCTTCCAACTGACCGGCGAATTCATCCAGTTCGGAATCAAGTCGATCAAA
>JBAZOJ010000073.1:0-13713 GCA_041648755.1 Candidatus Brocadiia bacterium | reverse complement strand
TTAAGTGCCGACACTGCGGCTGCATCACCGGGGAGTCCCAACGCGACGAGGGCTACCACCTTGGCGGCCCTGTCGCTTGCACTGATGCGGCTCATTATGTCTTCATCGCCCCCTGCGGGGGGAATCTGCACAAGATAGAAGGCTACCATTCTGCGCACGACTACCTGGGTTGAACGCCGTAGCGCGGCAATCGCGTCCCGGCCGTCCGATGTCTTCGCCAGCATGACCAGCCCGCAGGCAGCAAGGACCGGTGATGGACTGGCGACAAGGTCCTTGAGGACTTTGGCTCTGTCAGGCGTTGTTAAGCAGGCCAGCGCATAGCCGCGCGCGGTTTCGACCATCGGATCGCTGTCCACTGGCAGGGCCGTCAGGTACGGCAGCGAGGCAATGTCGCCCGAAAGAGCATAGGCAAGCGCAAACGCCGCGCGGATGCCGGGATCGCGGTCATCGGTAAGGTACTTTCTAAAGAGCTCGTGGAGTGTCGGCCTGATGCCGATCAAGAGAGAAGCAATCGCCATGGTCACGCGGACGTCGGCGTCCTTCTTATTGTCGAGGTTCGCCGTGTAGAGGGCGACCAGTTCCGTGCAGTCATGGCCGAGATCGAGGCGGCGCCGGATGACGCAGGCAAGTCCGATAGCTGCCGCCGCCCGGATGTTGCCTTCTTCGGAGGCTGCGGCAATGCGGATTACTTCGACCGGGTCGGCTGCCGCGAGGACTCCTTGCGAGGCGGTTATGTAGGCTCTCGCCTGGTAGCAGTCCTTGTTCGGGTCGACTCCCCTGCGCAACGATGCAATTGCAGAGGCGCCGCCGATGCGGGCTATTGCCTCCGCTGCGGCTGCGCGCACGAACTTGTCGGAATCGGTCGCCAGGGAATTCTCAAGGGCCGGGATATTGGCGGGATTCCCGAGCCTGCCGAGAGCACCGCAGGCCCAGAAGCGCTTGTTCATCGACTTGTCCTTCAGGATCCTGATCAGGACTTCCTCGGTCTTGCCTCCCCCGAGATAGCCAAGGGCCCGAATTGCCGCTTCCGCATACTCATCCTGGCTGAATCGTCCGAGCTTGAGATCTTTGCCGATGTTGACCCGCCCGTCGGCGATGCCGATAATAACATCCATCGCGGGATCGCCCAAATCCCGCAGTGCCCCGAAGGCAATCTCCTGGATCCCCTTTTCGAAGTTCCCGCGATAGCAGGAGAGGGCAAGAAGATCCGGAACGTCTTTGCTCGCGTCGAGCGTAGAAACATAAGCCTTATCCGCAGCCGGTTGCACATTCAGGAGGTACACGTTGTTGGCACACCACCAGTCTTCCCAGCCGAAGTAGCTTGCGCAAAGATAATCTTCTGCCGGAGCGCTGCTGAAGCTCGATGGATGCGGATCACGCGTGATTGGATCGCTTCCAAAGCTCGACGGGTGCGGATCACGCGTAATTGGAACGCCACTGGCTTGCGGAGCGCTACTGGCGGACCTCACCGTCGAGCAGGTAAAAGGGGTGACCCATGAAGGCCTTTCACCAGATGAACCGAATTTCGCCGTTGTCAACGGCCGCGGGGTGGTTCTAGTCGGCGACGGCAAGGTAACGCGGTTGAACCCGGAGACAATCCGCAAGACTCCGGTCGTTGTCGGCGGGGGCGGACAACACGGCGCCGGAGCGTATTCCCACGAGGAAAACACGATGACGCCGAGCACGGCAAGAGAAAAGACCAACGTCTTCATTTCTGCACCTGCATTTCATCCACGGACTATACCCTTAAAGACATGCGGCGGCTTTTGTTACGGGAATAATCGGCGGCAGGGCCGCCGAGGAGATTGCTGAATGATGATCCGTTCGACAAGCTCAGGATTCTGGGGAATTGATGATTGATGAATAAGACGAGGAGAGCAGGCTGGAGGGCGAGCCGAGACAGAAAACAGCCTTCTCACGCGGAGGCGCGGAGACGCGGAGGGAAGAGAAGGCGAAGAAGGTTTTACCACGGAGGACGCAGAGGTTCGTACCCAGTATCCCCTTGAAGGGTGACAGAGGAAAGAAGAGCCTTTTGCGAGACCAAAGAATGGGCCTTTCACCACAAACGCTTCGTCGGCGAGCCCTGAGAGCCAACGCTTCGGCGGCGAGGCCGAAGAACGAGTCAACTACCCGAAGCAACAACCCTCACCCCCTGGCCCCTCTCCCAGTGGGAGAGGGAAACGGGCAAGGTCCATACCCTTGCCCGTGGGAGAGGGACTGGTTGGGGATGCCCATTCCGCCTTGGAGGAACATTTCCCGTTGAGGGCTTAGCGGTTCAGCGGAAGGGAGCCCAGGTCGCGTCTCAGTCCTTTGGACCGACATTGGCGTTATGCCCGGGCAAAAACCAACCAAGGCGCTGGATTTCGGCTTCCGTCCCGCCTACGATGCGTGGCAACAAAAGGCGGCAAGACCGCTGACTCTCGGGCGACCACTCGGGGTCGCCCCTACCTGGAAGCAGCCTCGAAGGCCGCCTAAGGCGGAGTCTCCAGCCTGCCTTTTTGGCTGCTTGATCAGCGAAACGAAGCCCTCCTTAGGCGCGGCGGCGGAGGGGACTCAAGACTAAGGGCTCGCGCTTAGCGCGAAAAACAGCAGTGGCCGCCGGAGCGGCCACCACTGCGGTCTCGGAGGTTTACGGTTTCGACTATTCTTCCGCGCCTTCACCCCAGAAGTATGGTTTCAGGCGGTACATGTTGGGCATAGTCTCGTTGACCATGTCGGTCAATTCCGAGACGTAGCTTCTGTACTCGTAGTCAACAACAAGTCCCTGCGGGAACAAGAAGCCTTTTTCGTAGATGGCCGAAAGCGCCCCGCGCAGTGCGTTGCGGTCGCCCAGGGAGTACCGGACCACGGAGGCGTAGAACCGGACGTTGGCGTCGTTGTCGGCTTCGAGCTTGGCAAGCTTTTCGGCAATTGCCCCGCGAGCCTCATCCGACAGGTTGCGCATCATCCCCAGGCACTTGATGCTGTATTCGCGAATGAACATATCGGGATCATCGACGAATTCGAGCATGTCGGCATACGTGTTGCGATTAGCACTTTTGGCAATGGCAAACGCGGCGCTTTCGAGATCCTCCGGCCTGCTCAGGTACTTGAACTCGGCAACGAGGTCGGCAGCATTGGATTCGTCGCCAATCAAACCGAGTCCGATACGGGCAGCCCCGGCGATGGGGGTGCCACGATAACGGAGGAGCAGCGCGCGCAGGTCTCCGGCGGCGGATGGGTTGCCAAACAACCCAAGAGAGAAAGCAGCCATAGCCGTAGCGTCAGTGTTCTTGTCGGCCAGGACGCAGCGAACCGTCTCGAACGCGGCGCGGTTCTCCTTGAACATCGACAGCATGAAGGCGGCATAGCCCCGGACCATATACTCCCGGTCGGTTTTTGCTGCCTTGATCAGCGTGTTGACCACGCGCTCGGTATCCGCGGCGGGGATCTTCACATTGGCAAGGGCTGCACAGGCATAGGCCCTGACCCGGTAGTTCGAGTCTTTTTCTATCTTCTCCATGATCGTGTCGATTGTCTCGGGCCTGTTCAGGTTGCCCAGCGAGACGATCGCGGCGCAGCGCACTTGCTCCTTGGCATCGGAAAGCGCGGCCTTGATGCTGTCGGTCAATTGCAGACCGCTCATCATCGCGGTGCCGATATTTACGGCTTTTCTCAGTTCCTTGTCGCTGACGTTCGACCAGCGGCGGAGTTCATCGAGCGCGTCGGCGTCGTTGCGAATGCCCAGCGCTACGAATGCCACGGCGCGGGCTGCGTCATCACGGCCGCGGGCGTACCTGGCGGTGAGATCATATCCCTTTCTGCCGAGGCTGACGGCACCGACGTAAGCAAGCGCTCTCTGGATGATCGGCTCCTTGACGGAGCGTTGCTCGGCGATCTCCTTGTATCCGCCCTCCCCCAGAAGCTCTGCGGCCTTGACGATGCCACATGCGGAGAGGATGGGTGACGGATCGGCCAGGATATCCTTGACAACCTTGGCCTTGTCCCTTGTGATGACATACAGCATTGCATAGGCGCGGCCAGTCTCCACGACCGGGTCGCTGTCTGCCCGAAGTCCGGCAAGAACAGGCAGTGCGGCGGGATCGCCCGTGAACGCGTAGGCAAGCGCGAAGATGGTCCGAACAGCGGGATCGCGACCGTCGGCCAGGTATTTCTTGAGTGGCTCGAAGAGTTCGGACCGGGTGACCATGATCGTCGCGCTGAACGCCATCGAACGCCGGACATCCTCATTGGCTTCGCGATCGAGGTTGCCCGTGAAGACGGTCAGCAGTGAAGCATAGTCCCTGCCCGCTTCGACCCGCTTGCGGATGACATAGGCCAGTGCAAAAGCCGCGGCAGACCGAATGTTGCCATCCGGGGACGCTGCAGCGATGCGGATGTCCTCGACCGGGTCTGTAGCGCCGAGGAAGCCCAGCGAAGCGGCAACGTAGGTCTTTGCCTCGTAATAGCTCTTGCTCTCCTCGAGGCCCTTGCGCAGGATGGGTATCGCTGCCGAACCACCGATGCGCGCAACAGCCTGGGAGGCGCAAGCGCGCACGAACTTGTCGGAATCGTTGTTAAGGGCGTTCTCCAGTACCGGCAGACAGGCAGGATCGCCAATCCGCCCGAGTGCTTCGCATGCCCAGAAGCGCTTTCTGGCTGACTTTTCATGGGCCATCGCGTTCAGGACGCTGTCGGCTTTCGATGCAAGAGTGGTCTCGGAATCATGGCTGCGCGGAGCAAGTATGGCCGCCACTGCATTGCCTGCCTTGACCCCGCCGAGATATCCGAGAGCCCGGATGGCGGCTTCCTCGTACTGTCCAGTGTTGATCCTGCTCTGCCGGGTGTCCTTGTCGAACGCGAATTCGCCCTCGACTATGGAAATGAGCGTGTCAACGGCGTTATCGCCCATTCCGCGAAGGGCGGTTACGGCAATTTCCTGGATACCTTTTTCGAACAGACCGCGGTAGCAGAACAATGTGAGGAGCCGCGGCACGTCCTTTTTGGGATCGAGAGTGGAAACATAGAGCGTCTCTCCCGATGAAGAGACGTTAAGCAGATAAGCGTTGTTGGCCGTCCACCAGTCTTCCCAGGCGAAATAGCTCGTAGGGAGTATCTGGGCTGAGGGGCTGAAGTTGATATTCGAAGGCGGATTCGTAGTGGTCACTGGCACGGAGTTAACAATGGAGTGGCTGGCGCTCGGGGGCTGAGTGGCAGAGGGACGCCCGCTGTTGGTGCCGCTCTGGGTATAGAACGTATTGGACGGGGGCAGAGTCGTATTCGAGGGCGGCGGGATCGTGGTACGGATTCCCGGCCCCGGAGTGGTGGCGGTCACGGGGACATTGCTGTTGATCGGAGGAGCGGTCATCGTTCCGCTGGGAGGGAGTGAGGGAGGAAAAGTTATATTGGACAGAGGGGGTGAAGTGATAACGGAATGAGGAAGAGATCGTATCGGCCGAGTTGTCACCGGCGGTGGAGGGCAACAAGGAGCCGGCGCGTATTCGATTGCGAGAAGGATGAGCACACCGAGAAGAGACAACGACAGTACGGCAGTTTTCATAGGACCCCCTTGATCCATGCTTACCCAACCCAGTATGCTAAAGACAAAAGGGAGGATTTGTTACAGGGGGAATCGGCGGCAGGGCGGACGACCGCCCGAGCAGGCCGGAGACCGAGGGCTGGGGGCCGGAGGAAAACCGAACCAAGAAGACCGTTCCACCAACAGGAAAACGAACGACCCGAAGCAACAACCCTCTCCCTTTGCCCCTCTCCCAGTGGGAGAGGGAAACGGGCAAGGCCCATACTTGCCCGTGGGAGAGGGACTGGTTGGGGATGCGCATCCGGCCTTGGAGGAGCATCTTCCGACAAGGCTCAGCAGTTCAGCGGAAGGGAGCCCAGGTCGCGTTGCTGCCCTTTGGACCGACATTGGCGTTCTGCCCGGGCAAAAACCAACCAACCAAGGCGCTGGATCTCGGCTTCCGTCCCGTCTACGATGCGTGGTCACAAAAGGCAGCGAAACCGCTGACTCTCGGGCGACCACTCGGGGTCGCCCCTACCTGGAAGCAGCCTCACAGGCCGCCCAAGGAGGGTCTCCAGCCTGGCATCATTGGCTGCTTGATCAGCGGAACAACGGCCTCCGTAGGCGCGGCGGAGGAGGGGACGACAGCCTGCTCTGAGCGAGCATCGCGAGTCGAAGGGGACTACAGACTAAAGACTCGCCCCCGGAGGGGGCGCACAAACAGCAGTGGCCGCCGAAGCGGCCACCACTGCGGTCTCGGAGGTTTACGGTTTCGGTTATTCTTCCGCGCCTTCGCCCCAGAAATATGGCTTCAGGCGGTACATTTTCGGCATCGTGTCGTTCACCAGATCGCTCAACTCGGAGATATAGCTGCCGTAGTCATAATCAACCATTGTGCCACCGGGGAAGATGAAGTCCTTCTCGAAAATGGCGGACAGCGCCGTGTTCAGAGCATTCCGGTCACCGATCGCGTACCGGACTATCGCTGCGTAGAACCGGACATTGGCGTCGTTGTCTTTTTCGAGCCCGGCGAGCTTCTCGGCGATTGCCCCGCGGGCATCGTCGGACAGGTTGCGCATCATCCCCAGGCACTTGATGCTGTATTCGCGGATGAAGATGTCCGGATCGTCAACGCGTGCGAGCATGTCGGCGTAGGTGTACCGGGTTGCGCTGCAGGCGATGGCAAACGCAGAGCTTTCAAGGTCTTCCGGCCTGCTCAGGTACTTGAATTCGGCAACGAGGTCCGCCGCATTGGATTCGTCGCCAAGAAGGCCGATGCCGATGCGGGCGGCACAGGCGAGGGGCGTTCCGCTGTAGCGCGCCAGAAGAGCCCTGAGTTCTCCCGCACCGGACGGATTGCCAAAGAGACCCAGCGAGAAGGCTGCCATGGCCTGGGCATCCGTGTTCTTGTCGGCCAGGACGCCGCGAACCGCCTCGAATGCCGCGCGATTCTCCTTGAACATAGACAGCATGAAGGCTGCATAGCCCCGGACCATGTACTCCCGGTCGGTCTTTGCAGCCTTGATCAGAGCATTTACCACGCGCTCGGTATCCGCGGCGGGGATCTTCACATTGGCAAGGGCTGCGCAGGCATAGGCCCTGACCCGGTAATTGGAGTCCTTTTCGATGGTTTCGAGAATCGTGTCCAGGGTCTCGGGCCTGTTCAGATTGCCAAGTGAAACGATTGCCGCGCAGCGCACCTGTTCCTTGGCATCGGACAGGGCGATCCTGATGCTGTCGGTCAGTTGCAGGCCGCTCATCATCGCGGCGCCGATATTGACGGCTTTCCTCAGTTCCTTGTCGTTGATGGTCGTCCAGCGCCGGAGTTCCGCGAGCGAATCCGTGTCATTGCGGATCCCCAGTGCGATAAATGCCACGGCGCGCGCTGCCTCGTCGCGCCCACGGGCGTACTTGACCGTCAGTTCAAGGCCCTTCTTGCCCATGCAGACAGCTCCGACGTACGCAAGCGCCCGCTGTATGAACGGATCCTTGACGGAGCGCTGCTCGGCGAGTTCCTTGTATCCGCCCTCCCCCAGCAGTTGAGCGAGCTTCACGACACTGCATGAAGAGAGAATCGGCGACGGATCGGCAATGATATCCCTGAGGATTTTCAGCTTGTTAGTCGATGCCAGATAGAGCATTGCGTAGCCACGGCCGGTCTCGGCGATCGGGTCGTCTTCGACCGGAAGGGCCGTCAGGTACGGCAGCGCCGCGGGATCGCCAGTGAACGCATAGGCAAGTGCGAACATCGCGCTGACTGCCCCGTCGCGACCGTCGGACAGGTATTTCTTAAGTGGCTCGAAGAGTCCGGACCGGGTGATCATCGTGGTTGCAGCAAACGCTATGGCGCGGCGGACACTCTCATCCGCCTCGCGATCGAGGTTGGAGATGAAGGCAGTCAGAAGCGAAGCGTAGTCCCTGCCGACTTCCATTCTCTTGTTGATGACGTAAGAGGAAGCTACAGCCGCGGCGATCCGGACATTGCCGTCCGGGGACGCGGCGGCGATGCGGATGTCTTCGAGCGGATCGGTGCCTCCGAGGAAGCCCAGCGAAGCGGCCACGTAAGTCCTGGCTTCGTAGTAGCTTCTGTTTTCGCCGAGCCCCTTGCGCAGCACATCGATTGCACTCGAGCCGCCAATCCGGGCAATTGCCTCCGCTGCGGCGGAGCGCACGAACTTGTCGGAGTCGTTGTCAAGGACGTTCTCAAGCGCTGGCAGATACGATTGGTCGCCGATTCTGCCAAGGGCATTGCAGGCGAGGAACCGCTTACGGGCGGACTTGTCCTTGACAAGGGCGTTCAGGACATTGTCGGCCTTGGATGCGAGGACGGTACCGGAATCGGCCCGCTTTGGAACAAGGATCGCGGCGACAGTGTCGGCCGCCCTGGCTCCGCCAACATAGCCAAGCACAGCGATGGCTGCTTCGGCATATTGATCGGCGTTGAACCGGCTGAGCTTGGTATCCTTGTCGAATTTGTACTTTCCTTCAACGATGGATATCAGAACATCCACCCCGATGTCGCCCATCCCGCGAATGGCGCTGACTGCGACTTCCTGGATCCCCTTATCGAACATCCCGCGGTAGCAGAACATCGTCAGCAGGCGAGGGACGTCCTTCTTGGGGTCAAGCGAGGAAACATAGACCACCTCACCTGACGAAGACATATTAAGCAGATACCCGTTGTTGGCCGTCCACCAGTCTTCCCATGCGAAATAGCTTGTGGGAAGGAAATCGCCGGACGGGCTGAACAAGAGGCTCGAAGGCGCACTTGTCGCGGAAGCGGAAGGCGTCGGGCTTCCGCTCGTCCGAGGCTGGCTCGGCGGAACAATGGAGCGTCCGCCGTTGCCGGTCGTGTGGAATGTGTTCGTGGGAGCATCGGTAATGTTGGTGATCGGCTGGAGCGTTGTGCGGGTTACCGGCGTGGGAGTTTCCGCCGTGATGGGGCCGCCGCTGTTTGTCGGTGGTTGAGTCAGCGGCGTCGGGGTGGGAATTATCGTGGTAGGCGGAAGGGTGATAAGCGTCAACGGTGGAGTTGTCCGGTCAGACCTGTAGATGGAACGTATCGGCGCCGTAGTGGTGGGTGGTGTAGGACAACAAGGTGCAGGTGCTATTTGTATAGTATGAAAGATAAAGAAACCCAGAATAACCAGCAGTAAGACTACAGATTTCATATGTCACCTCGTGATTCTCTTTCCAACCCAATATGCTAAAGACAAACGGGGCGATTTGTTACAGGGGGGTTTGGCGGCATAGCCGCCGAGGAGATTGCTGATTGATGATCCGTTCGACAAGCTCAGGATTCTGGGGAATTGATGATTGATGAATCAGAGGGCGGAAAACAGCCATTAACCGCCAAGCCGAAGGTCCGCCTCAGGAGGAACGCCAAGATCGCAAAGTCGAGAAGCCTCTGATTGCGAAGCCAAGGAAACAGAAAACAGCCTTCTCACCCACAGGGTCATCCATCGCTGCATACAGCGACGGCAGACGCGGAGGCGCGGAGAGCGGAATGGAAGAGGCTTGCACCCCAGGTTGATGCGCCCCGCAGGGCGCACGAAACGAAAAAGCCAGGGAAGGCAGCCTCCCTGGCTTTATGAAACGGTCAAAACCGTGGATGCGGTCTTGTTAGAACTTGCGCTCGAAGTACAGATGTATCGTGTTCTGGTCGTGGCTTTCGATGGCGTTGTTGCCAAACGGCGCGCCAGCGTTGGTGTAGATAACCTTCTTGCTGAAGCCGTGCTCCAGCGCGAAGTCAAAGCTCCATTCGTTGTTGAATGCGTAGCTTACACCGAAAGTGACATGGTGCTCAACGATTGCGGGGAACAGCGGGGAGAGGTTCTCGTTCGGGATGGGGTTCTTGCCGTAGTTCCAGCCGCCGCGGACCGTCCATCTCTCGTTGATCTTGCAGGATGCACCGACCGCGATGACGATCTGGTCTTTCCACTTCATCGGGAACGTGACGGTGTCCATTGGGGTCGGGGCGGTGGTCATAATGACCACGGTATCCATCGCCTTGCTCCAGTTCACCCATGTGGTGTCGACCGCGAAGATCCACTGCTCGTTGGGACGGAAGGAGATGCCCGCGCCGAAAGACTGGGGCCAGTTGAAACCGTCAACCGAGCACGCGTAGTCGCCCATTCCGGAAAAGGTCATTGTGCCGTGCTTGTAGTTCAACGCGGACTGCGTGGTGTACACGAGCCCCACGGTTACGACTTCAGACGCCTTGACCATAATGCCGAACTTTCCGCCGTAACCAAGGCCGTACACATCCTTCATGTTCATCCCCGCGAAGGTGCCGGGAACGGATGTGTTGGGGAAGAAGCGCAGCTTCATCGTCGAGTAGCCAACGTTGAGGGCGGCTCCCACGAAGACGGTCTCGGTCAACTCATAGCTGACGCTGGGTGCCAGCTTCATATAGGCAACGTTGGTGTAGGTCTCATCCGTTGTGCCGAACGCAGTGGTGAGATTCTTGAACTGAGCGCCCATTCCGCCCTGTGCGAAGAGGCCGATGCCATAGGACAGCTTCAGGTCGGGCAGCTTCCTGACAAACGACACCGAGGGGAGCGGGAAAATGGCGCTTTCGCCGTCCACGTCATTTCCGAACATATCGGAGTGATTGAGGTTGGGCATCAGCAGGGAAATCCCGAAGCTGATATCCATATTCTGGATCTGGGACATTCCGGCGGGATTATTGTTGAGCGCGTACGCGTCGTCGGAAACTCCGAGCGAAGCGCCAGCCATTCCCGAGGCTTCTCCACCGTAGGAGATCATGTTCATGCCATTCGTCGCAAATGCGCTGCACGCGCAGACGGAAAGAACCAGCAGAAAAGCGGACACGATCAAACTCATTCTGGCTACCACTGGGATCTCCTTTCACAGACGAACCTCGTCAGCAGACAAATAGCCGTTCGAAAAGGGTCTTTCGTGCGTATGATAACCCCTCTCCACCCGTTAGCAAGAAAGCCGCGATGTTCTTCACAACCGGCTTCATACAGCCCATTGCGCACCGAAAATTCGTGAGGCTTCCACATTTAGGACAACGGCGCTAAAATACACCTGTGAGAGAAGACGATGACTGGAAACTGAAATCCTGGCTGATGCAGAATAACGGCACGATCGTTGACCACCTGATGTTCCAGAACATCCACGGTCTTGTCATGTGCGGCACTCCCGCCATAGAAGCGGCAATGGCCGTGGAAAGTTCTGAGCAGGTCGCCCGCTGGAAGGCCAGAATCAAACCCGGCTTCTTCCACCATGGCGCGCCGGAGGCGTTTGAAAACGCCGCCAACAAGCTGATTGACCTGGGGCTCGTCATCTACGATCTCGAGAGCGAACCCGCGTTCTGCTGGTTTGTGGACTGGTTCAAGGCCAATGCTGACACCCCCGGAGACATGCACCATCATTTCAAGAAGGCCATCGTCGCGGCAGTGCTCGCGCGCGCACAGGCGAAAAGTAAGGTACTCATTACCTACATGAAACGCCGGGTTGCCCTGCTGGCCAGGACAGCAAGACAATTCGATGGCAAAATATACTGCCGCGAGAACGAAGTCGGCCGCGTGCCGAAAGCGTTCGAGGGGAAACCCTTTGTAAGGCCCGAATACTGGCTTGACAACGAGTTCCTGCTGCCGACCATTCACGATATCTACGGCTTCACGCGGCTGGAAAGCCTCCGCCTGACCCGATCCGAGCGCGCCGACCTCGATGCCGTGATAAAGATGATCGAAAGCGACGCGTACCAGTCGCTCAGAAATGGCTACGGTTACATGGCAGTCGGGTCGGGAAGCGCCAGAAAGTGCTACAGCATGGGCTGGAGCGTTCACCTTCCCGGATGGAGAACTCCGCCCGAGGAAGAAGAATGTCGGGAGTGCTACATCCAGCGGGTCGAACTGATGGCGCATTTCCGGGTTTCCAGGAAGTGTGAATGGATGCAGAGATCCCTCAGGCAACTGGAGACCTATAGAACAGCGGAGGGCACCTTCCTGTTCCCCCGGTACTTTCTTACCGAGAAGCGCAACGGAGGCTACTGGGTCACCGGCAGCCTAATGGGGCTGGAAGAAGACCGCCGCTCGTCCAAAGTCATCGAGGTGGAATCGACCTACAGGATGCTCAATATCTGGCGGTTGCTCGGTCTGTACAAGCCGCGGACTTGCGCACTGTAAATCCGCCCCGCGTCCGTCAAACTCGATCGGAACAGCTTGGGAACACACCAGCGAAAAAATAGACAAAACTGGAGAACGAGGGTCCTTGCGTTGATTCCGCAGTCGGACAACACTCCGGCCGGAGGGAATGTCATGTATACTCGCGTTGCCCTGGCAGCTCTTTCCGTAGCGCTTTTGCTCTGCCCCGCCTGTGCGGACGAGGCAAAGACATACAATATCGACAATGTGGCCGTTACGTACCAGGACCTCGAAGAAGAGTTCATCGTCGCCTACGCCAAAGCCCTGCAGATTGCCAGGAAATCGGCGATCGAGGATTGGGGCTTCGACATGCCTGACACCGTCAGACTCGTGGTTAAGTCGGGCTCCGAACAAATAACGCTGGAAACCGACGGCAAAGACGGCGTGTACTTCAACATCACGAAGACCGCCGACGGGCACAATTTTCCAGAGAGCGGCGCCCTCAATATGTACGGAATTTGCCATGAAATCGGCCATATGTGCATGTACCGCCTGATCAAGGACACTGACTGGTTCGCCAACGAAGCCTGCGAGGCCTGGGCGCGCTACTACGGGTGCCGCACCCTTCAAAAGGTCTTCGACAAGGAAGGCGCGAAGCTCGCGCCGGGGAACTACGACTACAGCAAGGAAGGGCTTCCCCGTCTGGAGAAGGCCCTGAGAGACATCCCGCAGGACGAGAACGATATTATGACGCAGCTTTGGGATGCTTTTGTCAAGAAGGCAGGCGAAACAGAGATTCCCAAGATATTCGCGGAGTGGGGAAAGACCGTTCCTCAGGCCCCGGATGCACTGGCTGCCGCTGAAGCAGCCTTGAAAGTGGCAAAGAGGGCCCAGCCTCTTACCGAGTGGTGGAAATCCATCGGGAACAATCTCATTCTGAAGACAAGGAGCGCGTACAAGCCACAGAATGCCACGGGGCTCGCGGGAAAGGCAAAGGAACTGGTCCTCGACGACGGAACGCCACTTCAGAAGGTGGGCATTGCTGCAGGGGGCTTCGTGACGAAGTTCAAATCGCCCTTCAAGAAGACCGCCATAACGCAGGTAAAATTGTACGGCTCCCGCTACGGCGATAAGAAGATGAACTTGCGGATCTGTCTGCTCGACGAAATGGGAATGATCTTCGCCAGTTTCTTCTACGATTACTCGGTGTTCTCCACAGAGCCCGATTGGGTGACGCTGAAGATCAAACCGACTACCGTGCCGGAAACATTCTACGTGTGCCTCCTATCCAGGGCCGACGCCAAGGACGGGATATATGTCTGGTACGACGCTGCGCAGAGCGGCACTTCGTTCTACGGAACCATGGGAGTGATTCCGTACAAGCCATCCAACGGCGACTGGCTGATCCGGCCGACCGTGGATACGTGCAAGTAGGGAGGCGAAGCCACCCTATTACCCGCAGTTAGCCTTTGCTGCAAAAGCGGCCCGCGATCGTCCAATCCCGGTACGGGATATCGCGCGAGCCCTTGTTCGCGTCCGGCAACCGAATATCATCCCTGCAGGAGGGAATACGATGCTCACTCGTACGATTCTGGTTCTTCA
>JBAZOJ010000072.1:0-13846 GCA_041648755.1 Candidatus Brocadiia bacterium | reverse complement strand
TCGCCAACCACAAAGCCCTCAGAACCCTCACCTTGGGTCTTGACTCGGTTCCTGACGGCTTCTGGGACGCCCTGGCAAAGATGCCAGCGCTGGAAAAGGTTGAAATCCATGCCCCACTGCCTCAGGCTGAACTCGACGCCAAACGCGCCGGCCTGCACGCCGCCAATCCCAGGCTGAAGTTCATCGGCTTCTATTCGAGCCCGATGCCGCCGAAGTAGCTCTTCTCTGTGGAAGCGCCTTCCAGCCGCTTGACATAAGATGCGCGGCAAGATGCCGCCCACCTTGACTCCCCCCATTCCGGCGGATATCATTGCGTGTCCCGAAAGGCGGAAGCGGGTATGACTTGGCTCGTCCGTTTCACAGTCAGCTTCCTCTGCACGGTAATGCTGTACATTGGCGCGGCAGCGTCCGCCAATACTGACCGCACTGTCCCGAACCTCCATTTGGTGTTCACTGTGTTCTTCGCCGGACTGGGCTGGTTGGGCTACCGGTTGCTCGCCGCCAGGTCTTCTTTCCTGTCCCCGCTGGCCTCGGGTTTGCTGTGGGGCTCGGCCGCCTTCTGCATAGGCCTGATGTTTGTTTCAATGAAGTACTGGCAGGGGTTCGATGAGGCGAAGCTCCTCGTGCTGGCTTTCTCGCAACTCCTGGGGGCTGCAGTCATCAGCTTTGCTGCACCCCGCCAGATTCCTGGTGTCAAGGCCCTGACGGTTGCAGGCGGAATGGCCTTTATCCTCCTTGCCGCGGTCTCGCTGCGCATACTTTTTCTCTATTTTTCCATTCTGATGGCTTGCCTCGGACAACTCCCCGCTCAGTCCCCCGGCGATGTTCGGATCCTGCTGGTTTCGATTGCGCTGGGACCGGTACTGGGCTCGGCTTACCTTGTTGCCACTGCGTTGTTTGTACTCCGGTTGCTCGGCCTGGTGAAAGCACTCAAGAGCCCCCCTTCCGAACAGCGCGACAAGGCTCTTTCCGCCGCGGTCAGACGGTTCAGGGTCATAGCCCTGATCCTCGTGTCAATCTGGTGGTTGGCTGCTCTGGTGATCTGGACAAACCGACTGGAGAGTCTGGTTTGAACTGGCTCGGGCGGGCAACCATCTGTTTCCTGGTCACGGCAGTCGGTCAGATTGTACTGCTGGCTGTGGCAGCGAACCTGCAGTCGCCGGGCTGGATTCCGCTACTCTATGGCTTGGCGTACACAGGCATAGTGTGGCTCGGCAGCAGGGCGGTCTCGCGCGACCCCGGCCAGTTTCAGCCCGTGGCCGTCGGCTTCCTGTGGGGCTCTGTGGCGGCCTTCGCCGTGGCAGTTCCCATCCGCTTCGGCAATCCGCTGTTCGATGTGCTGGCACTGGCGCTTGCGCTCGCAGGGACGCAGACGGTTGCGCTCTTCGCCGTCAGGGCGGGCATCCTGCGAGCCGTGCCGGGAGTGAAGTCCATTACTGTGCTTGGATCTCTGGCCCTGCTGGCAATGATCGCCGAGTCGCTGTGGCTGCTCTGGAATCCGGACATGATTCTTGCACTCATTTTCTTTCTGCCGTTTACTCTCCCGCTTGGCGTACTTCTCTTCGCGAGAATTCTTGCTCTGATGGATGCCCTGGAATCGCGGGGTTCATGCCGGCACGACAAGAAGTTGAATGCCGCGCTGAAGCAGTTCACCCACACTGCGTTAATTAACCTGCTGCTTGCGTGGCTGCTTGCAGCGGCTCTGCTCTTGGCCGATGTCTGATCATTGTGCCTCGATGACGAGGCGTTGGCTCGTGCTTCCAGCGCCTCGCCGACGAAACGTTCGCGTTCATTAGCGTGCATTGGCTCGGGTCTTCGCCCTCACCGCCGAAGCGGTCGCGGACAGAATATCCGGGGCTTTCTGGCCTCGCAAAGGTTTTCTTTCCTCTGCGTACCTCTGCGTCCTCTGTGGTAAAACCCTCTTCTTCTCGTCTTCTCCGGCTCTCGGGCCCCGCCCGCCTTGACTCCCCCCATTTCGGCGGTTATCATTGCGTTGTCCCGAAAGGCGGATGCGGGTAGATGAACTGGCTCGGGCGCGTTGTCATTTACTTTTGGGCAACTGTTGCTCTCCATTTTGGAGCGCTGACAGTGGCGCTGAACACGCAGTCCTGGGGCCTGATAGTGGTGCTCTACTGCGGGATGTACGCCGCGATGTGCGGATTGGGGTTTCTATTGGTCCGCAGGCGCCCCGGCATGTTCTCGCCGGTCTTCGCGGGCTTTCTCTGGGGCTCTGTGGCGATCTGCGCCGCGGGAATGCTGACAGAAAACTCAAATCCGCTTTCCGTCATCTGGGCGCTGCTGCTTATCCTGGCATTCTCCCAGGCCATGGCGCTTGCCGCCGTCAGTACGGCAGTCTCGCGCTCCATCCCCCAAGTCAAGTCTCTGACCGTCGCGGCCACCTTCTCCCTGATTCTGCTGACCGCCGAGTCGTACGTGATGCTCTTCGACCATCTGTCGTGGGGCTTTGCCTTTCTCCTTTGGGCGTTCCTCATCGCACCGGTCTATGTGATTTGCGCCTTTGTATTCAGCGCATGGACCATCGCCCGCCTGTTTGGCCTGGTCGACGCTCTGGAACTTCCCCCCTCGGAAAAACGAGACAAGAAACTGTCGGCCGCCCTGAAGCGGTTCGGGAACGTTGCCTACCCGCCGGTTGCGCTCTGGTGGATCATCACGTTCTTCCTATGGCTGATGCTGATCGAGGAGGCTGATGAATACCGCCTGGCCCCGTACACGCTGTTTTACTGGCCGATCGGCTGACCGGGTGTATTTTTATGCGGAGGGGACGCGTGCAATTCTGCCCTCGACGAGGACGTAACCTGCAATGACCTGGTTCATGCGCTTCTCTATCGGTTTCTTCGTAGCGGCCGTCATGTTCCTTCGCCTGTACATCGCTGCACAGCACGGCATGTCTGCCGGTCTGCTCCTTCTGCTCTTCGCTGGCGCCTTTGCCGCGGTTTCCGTTGTGGTCTGCCTGCTGTCGGTCAAGCGTCCCGCCCTGTTCTCGCCGCTCGCTTCAGGTATCCTGGCCGGGCTGCTCGCTGCCTGCGCCGCCCTTCTCCTGATGCCCGCAGAGGACGAAGTCAGCGAGGCCCGAATGCTCACGCTGGGGCTCGTGCTCTGTCATTTCATTCCGCTTGCCTCCGTATGGTTCGCGTCATCACGCAGCCTTCCCGGCCTCCATCTGCTGACTGCCTCTGCCGGAATAGGGCTCGTGCTCGCAATTGTATGCTCGATGGCGTTTTTCTGGCATCGCTGCGGCCCGTCGCTACGGGTCGGCCTTCCGTTCGAGGTCGCGCTTTTCGCGTTCCCGTACTGGGCCGTGGCCTTGCTCTTTTTGCTGCTCATCCCTCACCGGACGGTCGTCCTGCTCGACGCCCTCAGTATCCACGAGCCCCGCAAGCGCGAAAAGGCGCTTCCCCGGGCGCGGATGTGGTTTCTGGCCTTCGCCTCGGTTCCGCTGATAGGCTGGACGCTGATCGCAATCGCCATCTGGTTCGTCCTCGGTCACTGCCCGAGCCCCTTCAGCCAGGAATCAGTGGGAGGATTCTGAGAGCGCCCACCTTGACTCTCCCCATTTCGGAGTAGATCGGATAGCCCTGCGGGGAAGCCCTCTTTATCTCTTACTCCGCTTTCGTGTGGTTCATGTCGATAACCTCTTCGGATCAATCGGCCTTCCGGATGATGCCGGGTACGCCTTCGCGTCTGCTTCCAGGTAGGGGCGACCCCGAGTGGTCGCCCGAAAGTCAGCGGTTTCGCTGCCCTATGTGACCACGCATCGTAGACGGGACGGATGCCGAAATCCAGCGCCTTGGTTGGTTTTTTGCCCGGGCGGAACGCCAATGTCGGTCCAAAGGACTGAGACGCGACACGGGCGACCACTCGGGGTCGCCCCTACAAGAGATTCCGCCTCCTCCGCGTCTGCCGTCGCTGTATGCAACGATGGATGGCCCTGTGGGTGAGAAGGCTGCTCCATTCGACTTGGCTCACGGCCTATCGGTTCTTGGGCCACACAAGAGGCTCTGTCCTCTTCGCGTTTATTGGCGTTCATTGGCTCGTGCTTCCAGCGCCTCGCCGACGAAACGTTGGCTCGTCTTGCGGCCTCGCCGACGAAGCGTTGGCTCGTCTTGCGGCCTCATCGCCGAAGCGGTCGCGGACAGAATATCCGGGGCTTTCTGGCCTCGCAAAGGTTTTCTTTCCTCTGCGTACCTCTGCGTCCTCTGTGGTAAAACCTTCTTTGCCTTCTTCCGTGTATTCCACGTGTTGGCTCGTCTTGCGGCCTCACCGCCGAAGCGGTCGTGGTAAAACTCTTGGGTCGCTGGCCTCGCAAATCAAGGTTTTTCCGCCCTCTGTGAACCTCTGTGTCCTCTGTGGTAAAAACCTCTTCTTCTCGTCTTCTCCGGCTCTCGGGCCCCGCCCGCCTTGACTCCCTCCGTTTCCCTGCTATCATAGTAACAAGTCGAATGTCCCGCGAGTAGTGGAACCGTTCTCCCAACGACCGGACACAGATGCTGCGAAGGCTTTCCGCAATTATAATCGTCCTCGCTCTGGCCCTTGTCACCGCGGCTTTCAGCGGTGACCTGAACGCCGAGGAGGTCATCGAGCAACCCACGCTACCCAAGGCCCCGGCCGGGGCCGATATCTATCTGCGCGATTCCTTTATGCGTGAGCGCCCCGAGCAGGGCGAATGGCAGCGCATCTCCGGCAACTGGGAATACGACGAGGCTGCCAAGCCCGGCGTCAGCGCCAATCCGTTCTCCATGCGCGGCACCTCCCCCCAGGAAGCCCTGACCGTAGTGGGCGAAATGTGGTGGCGCGACTATGTCTTCGCCTCCGCGCTTCGCGCTCCCCCCGCCTACAGGTTCTTCGGAATCGTCACCAACTGGCGCAGCCCCACGGAAAAGGTCTTCTTCGGGTTCTCCGAAACCGACGGCCTGGTCCTGGACCTCTATTCCGGCGGCAAACAGGTGCGGCTTGCCACCAAGGCAACCTGGCCGTATGCCTTCCAGTGGTACAACCTTATGCTCGCTATCCAGGGAAAACGGGCATTCGCTCTGCTGGATGAACAGGTCATCTTCGACGTGCAACTGCCCATCGAGGTCGCTGGCAAGGCAGGGATTTTCGCCGCCCGAATCCGCGACTACGGCGTTACCGTTGACGACTGCTCGGCCACCTCGCTCCCCGCTGACCCGGCCGCGGCGGCCGCTGACGCCCTGACGGGCTTTGCCGGGATCTTCCGCGCCGAGCGCCTTCAGGTGCGGCGCTTCCCGGACGCCTTCATCGGCGACCGGCTGATGCGCAAATGGGCCTCCGGCGCCGCCGACTGGTCGGCCTACAACCCCGCCAACCTCACCAAGGAAGAGCTTACCCCCGATAAGACAATGTACACCTACGTCCTGCCCATCTACAACGACTTCTCGATGTCGTTCCACGTCAAGGGCGAAGTGCAGTCCGGGTGCCTGTCGTTTATGTCCTACGCCGATCCTCCCATGCAGCCAAAGCCCCTGTGGGAGTTCGAATATTCCACCCAGCCCTTCGCAGGCTGGATGAAGCTCAAATCGGGCGGACGGACACTGTACGACAATCAGGCTGTCGCGGTCGGCGAATCGTTCGAACTCCATATGTCCGGGGATGACGTAACGGTGGTCTGCAAGCCCGCGCAGCCAGTCAGTTTCAAGGTGCCCGGCCAGGCAAACCTGCTTAAAGATGGCGCCCGAATGGTGGCCACGCCCCCGGTGTACGAACTGGCCAAGATCAACAACGTGCTTGTGTACAGCGATTCCATTGTGGACGAGACCTTCGACAACTCGCCCTCCGATTGGATGATGGTCTATGGCAACTGGGAAATAGGCTCGCGCTGGCAGTGCACCCCGTCGTACACCTACCTGGCCTCGTGGGACAGGATGACCTCGCAGCTATACAGCAAGAACCGCTTCAGGGGGCGTACGTTCTACGACATCCTTGTTTCCCCCAAGATGTACTCGATGCGCCAGCCGATGTACTATCCGTTCTCCTGGTTTGCGGTATCGTTCCCCAAGAAGACCGGCGACTTCTCCCAGGGCCTGACCGCGGTGATAGGATACCCGGCAGTTACGGATATGAGCCTCATGTGGAACGGCAAGGTCGTGGCAACCCAGAAGTTGCCCGAGGACACCAACCCTCGCTCGCTCCATCACACCTGGATCAGGATGAGGATAGCGATCGACCGCACGAACGTGGCGTACAACATCAAGTTCATTGACGAGCGCGCGGAGACGGCCGAATACGACCTCAAATGCACCGTGCCGATGGATGACGCGCCCCGGAACCTGGCGATCTGGAATTCCCTGACCGGAATCACGGTTCCCCGCGTGCGCATCAGTTCCCAGGAAACCCTCAGGGGCTCCCTTGAAGGCGCTTACCTCAACGCACTTCCGGCGCCCTGCGGCCTTGACACTGACCTCAGGGGCGAGATTGCCCCCGATGCGGCCATCAATCGCGCGCCGATCTTCGACTTCTCGGAGGGCTCGGCCGGATGGTCCATCGCCTCCAACCAGCCGGGGCTGCGCACTTCACCGGTTATCGAAGCCAAGAAGCGAATGGGGCTCGAAATCACCGCCCCGTTCTGCGGCTCGCGGCTTGCCTTCGATTCACCCCGTATGGCCGTGGATGCAAGAGTCTGGAAAACCATCAAGGTCAAGTACCGCGCGACCGCGGGGCTCGCGTTCTATATCAAGTCCAGCCGCAAGATTTTCAGGGCAATCCTGAAGGGCGACCCGCAGGAAAACCCGACCGACGGCGCAATCCCCATTCTTCCCCGGCTTATGTCAAACTCGATGGATGGCAAATTCTCCACGGTTACGATCAACGTGGCAGAGCTTTTCGAAGAGTACCTTGGCGGGGAATACGATCCCATCATAGACGGCCTTGCCTTCGAACGTTTCGAAAACCCCACCCCGGACAACCTCGGAGTCGAGGCCAAGGACATCAAGACCTACCAGCTTGGGTACGTGGACTTCCTGAGCGACCTCCCCATCGCCGACACTTTCTTCCCGGAATGCTCGATCAAGGGCGTTGACGCTACCTCGCCAGCGGTTTCGGAGTTCTGGGGCGGGTTGAAGATGAAGGAGACAAGGCTCTCCCCCGAGCAGATGATGAAGGCCTTCGCCGCGCCAGACCGGCAACGGTACGACAAGCGCGACGGGGTTATGTCCGTGTCGTTCCGTAAGGGATTCCAGACGCTAAGCCCCGTGGGCGGACCCGAGGAATGCCTGCTGTGGCGCCAGAAGGACGGCGGCGACTTTGTTCTGAACGCCTACAAGACCAGCATCGACGGCTACCTTGGCGTGAAACTTCTTCCCGAGCCCGTTCGCAAGTCCGAGTTCTCCGCGATGACCGTGAAGTACCGTGGGAATCTCGAGACCAGCGCGATTTGGATAAAGGCCGGCAAATGGATTTACATCTCCTGCGCTACGGCTGCGAACGCAATCAAGGCGGGACGCGGCGACAAGGTGAACGCCCTGGGCAAGAAGATGACAATGGCCCCCTTGAGGGTCTTCGACAGCGACTGGAGCTGGCTGCTGGTCGATTTTAACGATATCCCCGCATTGGCCGACAAGCAGATGATCGAAGATGTCTTCCTTTCTTCGGGGATCGGCGCGGCCGTCAAGGAATCCACGACTTTTACGATTTCATCGGTTCTGTTCTACGAGCCCTCCCG
Organism: Candidatus Brocadiia bacterium; assembly: GCA_041648755.1. Classification (GTDB taxonomy): domain Bacteria; phylum Planctomycetota; class B143-G9; order B143-G9; family B143-G9; genus JBAZOJ01. Next base: position 6,150 of record JBAZOJ010000072.1, on the reverse strand, counting down.
GCTAATCGAGTACACGGGCAGGGGAGGGAAGGGACAGACCGAGATCCAGGTAAGCAACCTGACAGGCATTCCATTCCTTGCGCGCAGCCTTATGCTCGACCGCAGCGAGACCTTCATGTTCGTGCCACGCACGGTAACGGCCAGGACGAAAGCGAATTCCGCAATCCTGACCTCGTTTGACGAGAATTTCGCGGCCTTCCGGCTGGACTCGCCCAACATAATGGACGAGGTGACCGTGACCATAGGGGATTGCACGTTCAGCGGGCTGGACCTGAAGCCGGGCGCGACCCCCAATGACATCCTTATCCTGCGCAGGGAGATATTCAATTGGGAGTCCGGCGACCTGCCCTGGACCGTGATCATCAAGCATGGTAACGACACCCGGACCATAGGCACCGGCAGCCTGACCGCGGCGACCGCCAATCCACCGCGCATCTATATGGCGCAGATCATCACAGAGGATGTGCTGGTGGTTAACGACTACGAACGCGGGATCGGCGCCGCATCGTCAATGGCTACGGGCGCTATGCTGACCTCGGGATTCCCTTCGTCAGGCATATCCTCGCTGGAGACCTGCTGGCCGGGCTTCTCGGTGAGCCTGTACTATCAGCCGTTCGATGCCGCGAGGTACCGCTATTGCGGATTCGACTATCGGTACTCCGCTCCGGGCGTAATCCTTAGGGCCGCTGCGGAGGGGATGTTCAAGGAGGTGCTGTTCCCCGGGCCGATTTCGGGGATATCCGCGGAGGATATGAAGCCCGACGGCTTCTGGCACAGTTGCGATTTCGACCTGCTGCCAGCGCTCACCGCGCAGACGCTGAACGGCAAGTATATGATCAGGTATATGGTGCTCCGGGACTCCGGCAGTTCCGTGGCAGGCGACTACGTTGCCATTGACAACTTCCGCATCTACGGCAACCGGTCCAAGACCTTCACCGTCACGCCCAGACCGCCGACCAATCTGAAGGGCAAACTGGAATACGAGTGGGTTCTTGTGGATGCAGACCTGAAAACCGTCGTGGGGCCCACGCGCACGGCCGAGAGCAAGTTCACCATCGAAATCCCCGCCACAAAGAACCTGTATATGAAGGTCCGTCTTGTCGTTGACGGCAAACTGTCACCCGCCGAATTCTTCAGAAAACTGCCCTTCACCTGGAAGGACAAGTAGGCCGGGAAATCCGGAGCGAGCCTTTTATCCACAGCCGCTTCGGCGGCGAGACCTTGAGAGACAACGCGAAAAGAGCAGATTTTTTCGAGGCCCGAGAATGGGCATTTTTACCACGAAACACACGAACGTCTCGTCGGCGAATGCCAACGCTTCGTCGGCGAATGCCAACGCTTCGTCGGCGAAGCCCTGTGAGACAAAGCGGCCTACGAGGGGCCTTGCAGGCTGTTGGGGACCGTAGGGGCACGTTGCAACGTGCCCTTGCCTGAAAGGGCGGTAATAAGCCATTACACAACCATTACGTTGGTGCAGTTAAGGGCTGTGGGTCGGGTTGTCATGTGTAGTCGCGTTCACCGCGACCGACTCCAACGAGGTCCGCCTAAGGAGGATCCGCCCGTCTATCGGGTGAGGAGGTGCGGCTACCCATGTCCTGATCAGACCTCAGACCACTCCGGACCGGCTTCAGAGGCTGCTCTCTTATTCAGCATTGTGCATTCTTCATTGTGCATTTCCCGCCCTCCGGCCTCCGGCCCCCGGTCTCCAGCCTGCCTTCCGGCTACTTCTTCTTCGGCGCAAAATGCTTCTTCGCCGCTTCCAGCGGCACACTTATCCCCGCCACAAGCTCCTTCTGGTCGTAGTACGTCCGCACATCAGGCGTGATCCCGTTGAACTCGATCGGTTTTCCCAGCCCCTGCTGTGACGACACAGAGTAGATCAGCTTGCCCAACCTGCGCGGCAGGTCCATCGTCTCAGTGACACTGGCCGCTCCCGCCGTCTGTGCGCCGAACAGCTTGGCACCGCAGTTCGTTACAAGGTCGCGTGCGTAAAGCTCGCCGAATCCCGTCGTTCCCGGCCCGATCAGCGCCACAATATGATCCCGGTACGGAGTCAGACCTGCCAGTGTGCAGTAATCCGAGCCTCCCGCGTCCGATATGTCTATGATGTAGTTCGGTGGCATCCCCATCGCCTTCATAGCCTCATTAATGGCGCTTTCGCCCGTGGGCATCATCCATGAAAGGCATACATAGCCGATGCCGCCATCAAGCAGCTTGTAGCTGCAGAACTTGTTCGAATTAGTCGTCTTCATATCCGGCATTTTCGTCTCGAGCTTCGGATCGAGCTTGATGAAAAGGGCGTTGGCCGTGGTTATCTCCGACTTGACCTTGCCAATCTGCAGCACAACCTTGTGCACATCGTCCCTGCCGCCGCGCAGCCCGAACTTCCACGCAAGCCATGTTGCCCTCTGAGGGCTGGAGAAGTTGCCGCCCCTCCGCCAGAGCATGTCGGCCGTTTCCTTCAGGATTACTCTTGGGTTCTTGCCGTCAATGGTGAGCACTTCGGCTCCCATCTTGGCTTCAGGATAGCACCATGTGGCGTCGGTCACCAGCAGCACACGTTTGTCATCGGGCTCGCCGAATGACAATCCGCTCCAGTATTCCGGTATGCGGGCTGTCGGGGTCACTGACAGTCCATCCAGCTTGGCGCTCCCGTCGCGAAGGGCTTCGATACAGTCGCCGAAAAGCACCACAAGCTCCTGGTCATTCTGCAATGACTCGGCGCGTCTGCGCCAATCGCCCTTGCGGCCTTCCCAGTCCTTCTTGATTCCCTTGAGGTCGAAGTACGGGTAGAGCCTCTCCACGTCCGCGATGAACTTCAGCGCGTCGGCTTTTCGCTGCGCAATCGGATCGGTGGGGGCTTCGGCCAGAACGAACCCGCTCAGCGCGGCCGCCAGCGCCACGACGAGGATGGTTGTGGAAATCTGTCTGTTCATTTTGTCTTCCCCTTGCCAAGAGTTATCGGAGGGGCAGGGCGGATCTCAGTTGGGGATATTCAGCTTCCTCTTCTGCCCCGGATCCAGAACGATGATTCCCGTGACGTCCTTCAGTACAGCAGGCGCGGTGGAATCGAGGGGGATGTATGTGACCACGCCGTTCTCGACCGAGACAATGCGTCCGATCTTGGGCACCCCGCCAGCGGTATCGAACTGGCACCAGGGGTTGGCCTCAAACACCTTGCCGGATGGATCGGTGACCATAACCGGCGGCGAAACTGTCTTCCCGGAGTTCTTCAGGGCTTTGCCGACAAAGAAGAGGGCCACCAGCGCAACAAGGCCGATGATCGCGTACCGCCACCATCTGCTCTCTGGCTTCCGTTCGGAGGGCTGTGTTGGGACTTTTGGGGCGGTGCGCCTGCCTGCAACGGTCTTGCGCGGGATCGAGTGATCTGTCTGCACCATCCGTGTCGCCGGAAGCGCGCTCTTGCGGGATCGCTTGGCAAGGTCTTCAAGTTCGGACGTTCTGCCAAGCGCCAGCAGTGCGGCGGCCATGTCGCAGGCATCCCCGAACCGCGCGGAGGCCTGCTTCGCGAGCATCACGTCGAGAACATGAGCGACTTCCCGTGGCAGTCCCGGTCGGAGTTTCATGACATCGGGGGGCTCGTCTTCGCAGTGCTGGCGCAGTATGGTGATCGCGCTGGGGCCTTCAAATGGCACCTTGGCCGTCAGCATCTCGAAGAACACAACCCCCAGCGAATACAAATCGCTTCGATTGTCCAGTTCCTCGCCGCGTGCCTGTTCCGGCGACATATACTCCGGCGTGCCCGCTATGATTCCCTCGCGGGTCACCCCGGGCTGATCATTGCTCTTGGCCAGCCCGAAGTCCATCAGGATGGCCCTGCCGTCTTTGTTCAGCATTATGTTTGCAGGCTTTATGTCCCGGTGAACGAGGCCCGCGCGGTGGATCGCCGAAAGGGCGGAAAGCACTTGCCCCATGATTCCGAGGGCTTCGGGAACGGCCAGGCCGCCGGTCTCCAGAATGCGGGCATCGAGCGTGCGGCCGTCAAGATATTCCATCGCCATGTAATGGTAGCCGTCCTCGGTCCGGTCAATGGCATATACATGTATCAGGTTGCGGTGGGAGAGGGCCGCCAGGGCTCGCGCCTCTCTGCTGAATCGCTCGACAAATGCGGCATCAAGGGCAAGCTGAGGAGACAGGATTTTCACGGCCACGTGCCTGTCCAGCTTCATTTCGTGGGCCAGGTACACCATGCCCATGCCGCCGCTTCCGAGCAGCTTCCTGATCTCATAGGGACCGAACGAGCGGCCGACAAGATTGTCCATCGCACCCGATTATACTTAAGCGCCCGCGTTTTCAACGAAGACGGGGGGAAAAACAAAAACCCCGGCTTGCGCCGGGGGTTGTTTGTCTGGCTACCCCGCCTGGACTCGAACCAGGAATAAGGGAACCAAAATCCCTTGTGTTGCCAATTACACCACGGGGTAATCGCCCCGATTATACAGGGCTTCCACCCCGCTTCAATCTCAACGCCAATCCAGCAGGTAGTCGCCGGTGTAGAGGAACGAACCGTAGCCGATCAAGTACCACGAACTGTCGGCAAAGTAGGTGTAGTAGTCGGGATGGTCGATGCTCAGAACGCGGAACCCGATATCCTCGTAGTCGTAGTAGTCGCCAACGTACACCTCGAAGTAACCGTCGTAGTCCGTGTAGCCGATTGACATGTCGCCCCAGTAGTCGTCCTCGACGATCACCTCGGCGCCATACACAGGATGATCGGTCCACGAATCATACACATAGCCCGTCACCCATCTTGCGCTCAGCGAACTGGCGTGGTGATATTCGCTCGCCCCTCCGCCCCCGCATCCGATGGACAGCACGGCAAGAAACAGGATCGAGGCGATCAGGAGCACGACGGGTTTTCTGTTTTCAGTTTTCATGTTTTTGCTTCCTTCCGATGATTAGACGGAGCGGGGGGGATTTTCGCGAGACCGCCCGACGGGGGATCCATGAAAGGTCTGTCCCCCCACCCTATTGGAGGGAAAAAAGTTGCTGGCAGCAAAAAGAACTTGCTCTACAATGAGACCAACAACAAGATGAAGCGTCAAATAGAGGATCCTGGTGGAGGTTTTTGGCAGATAACAGGAGGGCAAATGAGACGACTCGTTACACTCGCCGCGTTTCTGGTCGTGGTTCTTTCAGTTCAGATCGTTTGGGGCGACCTTCAACCGGCCGTTACCAACGCAAAGTTCGGTTTCAAAGTTCAGGCGCCCACAAGATGGGACGCGCAGCCGTTGCCTCCCGCTACGGACTACAAGAGCCTGGGTGTGGACGAGGATATCTTCAGGCTCCTGATTGAGGAAACCAACATCGAACCTCTTCTGATCTACAAGGGCCCGGCCCAGTCCGATGCCGAGTTCCGACTTTTCAGAATGGACGCAAAGGACATTGATGCAGCCGCGGCCGCGTCCGAAAAGTACGCAAAGAGTTGCGGGTACGGAGCGAGCACTGCAAAGGCTGATTTCAAGCCAAAATGTCCAAAGACCACCATGAAGAAAATCACTTTCAGCCGCAGCAACTGGGGTGATCAGATGACAATCCTTCTGCTTCCCGCAATCAACGCCAACGGGGCGTTCCTCCTTACGTATCAGTACTATACGGCTCAGAAGCAGTATATCAGCATTGTTGAAGACAGCGCGAAGTCGTTCGCTTTCGCGCCGAAGGAAACCGGTACCCCGAAGCCCGGCAAGAAGAATGAACTTCCTGCGGGCTGGAACCAGATCGAGACCGAGAACTACATCATCCAGTACAACGACGACAATGTTGACAAAGTGAAACTGTTTGCCAAGCGCATCGAGCGCCTGCATACGTTCCATGCGAAATTACTTCCCAGAAAGCCGGAGTATGAGAAGAACCGTCCAAAGGCAATGCGGGGCAAACTGACGGTCAAGTACTTCAAGGACAGGAATGGCTTCGATGGTTATGCCGGAGACCAGGGCGTTTACGGCGCTGCTGCGTATTTCAGCCCCGGCCAGAACGAGATTGCCTTTTACCTGACCGGCTGGACCAAGGAGACCATGTGCATCCTCTATCATGAGGCTACGCATCAGTATCTCCAGGAGTTCGTCGGAGGCCCGCGGGTTGATTTCCACACGTGGATCAACGAAGGAACCTCTGAGTATTTCTTCGCTG
>JBAZOJ010000071.1:0-13897 GCA_041648755.1 Candidatus Brocadiia bacterium | reverse complement strand
CTTTCTACGTTAGCCACAAGCTGGTTCTGCGCAGCCACACTTCTCCGGGACAGGTCCGGACGATGATGAGCCGCAAGCCGCCCATCAGGGTCCTGATCCCCGGGCGCTGTTACCGGCCGGACGCCGTGGATGCCACACATAACTACACATTCCATCAGTGCGAGGGGCTTCTTGTCGAGGAAGACGTCACATTTGCCGACCTCAAGGGAATGCTGGCCATCTTCGCCCGCGAGATGTTTGGCCCTGCGACGAAAACGCGCTTCAGGCCGTCCTACTTTCCATTCACCGAGCCCAGCGCGGAAGTTGACGTTTCCTGTGCATTCTGCGGCGGCAAGGGCTGTCCCACATGCAAGCGCAGTGGCTGGATAGAGATAATGGGCTGCGGAATGGTCAATCCTGTGGTCTTTGAGGCAGTCGGCTACGACCCGGAAAAGTACACCGGCTTCGCCTTCGGAATGGGCGTGGAGCGAATCGCAATGCTCCGGTTCGGAATCACCGACATTCGCTATTTCCAAGACAACAATGTCCGATTCCTGGAACAATTCTGACCGGAACTTGACCGGACAGGAAAACGGATATCCTTTAGAGCCGAGAGAGAGAAGAGAGAGAGAGAGGGCCGCCCCGCGTTAACGCGCGGGGCGGCTTCGTTTTGGGGGTGGCATCTTTGCCACACGCGAGGGTCCTCGCCCGCTCCCTCCAAACAAAACCCGCCCCATTGCGGGGCGGGTTACGGAAGAGAGAGAGGAGAGAGGAGAGTTTCTAAAAAACGCCCTCGTCACCACCGTTGTTGCCCCTGTTGTCAGGTGCTGCGAACATCACGGCGCTGATGGCGATGAAAATAACGCCGAGTACGGGTGACATCGCGACGGGCGATTTGATTCTGACCATTGCCATATCGTCGACCAGCTCAGTATTTGCCGACATTGGCTGCAAGTAACCGAGTATTGCATCCCTGCTGGGCAGAAGTGCGGGATCGAAGTTGGGGTTCTGGGCCAGCATCGGCTGAAGGAACGGCAGGACGGTGTCATATATCCACCCGAACAGGTTCTTCACATCCAGGAAAATGAACCCGGTCTTCGGCGGAGTGGCCAGCAGTGCCTTCTGGTACTCCGGATTAGCCGTAATGTCCTTGCCGGTGTGCGAAATGACAGCCTGGACCGTGTTGAAGTATCCCGCCAGCAGATACCCGTCGTGGATGGCAAAGCCCCAGATGGTCGTGGCTGCGAATGGCCCGGGAACTCCACCGCCCATGCTGAGCTTGTAGATCTTATGCTCCCGGAAATCCACTTCCTGAATCGGGTACGGGACAACCGTATTCAGGCCTGCAAGAACCTTCGCGATTACTTCCGGGTTCTTCAATTCGATTGCGTAAAGTGAACTCGGCATGATGCCCTGCATGGTGAAGTAACTGCAATACTCATCCCCAAGGGCAGGCAGGATCTCATCCTTAAGCGACAGCATCAGTGAGTTCTCGATGTTCTTGATCTGCTCGCGCCACGACTCGGGCAGCATGCCCTCGAAATCGCTGTACGTATCCACCCAGTTGATGCGGGTAGCCGTGTAGTAAAGCGCGTTCTCCGGAACGAACTTCGCCGTCTTCAGTTCGCACACGGAGCCCCTCATCGATGTGATGCTCTTGAGTTGCATCGCGGCGGGGGTGTACTGGACGGCAATCTCGTCATTCATCATCTCACCGTCGAAAGTGATTCCGCCTGCAGCATAGCTGATAAGTGTGGAGAACTTGTCCATCAAGCCCTTGACTACATCGAGGATCTCCGCGTTCCCGGCCGGGACAAAATCGAAAATCCGAGCAAACATCTTGATTGCGGCATTGGCGTCCACGAACCAGAAGACTTCCTTGCAACTGACAGCCTTGTACAACTTGGCAAACGCGGGGAGATCGAACAGCGGACGGGCCGGGGGAACTTCGAAATAGCCCAGGTAGTCCTTCATGGTCTGCGAGCCCAGCGTTACAATCGCCTGGTTCTTGTGCATTGCCAGGCAGACGTTCATCTTTTCTTCCTGTTCCGGCTTTGCGCGCATAATGGTGACTTGCACACCGCCGAAATCCTCAGTGGTAATCTTGTCCTGGTTCTTGGGGTCGTTCATCATTGCGGAGATGAGCAACTCGAACAACGCCTTGGCCTCAGCCTCCTTGCCGGGTGCAACCGATGCCGCAGCCACGACCTCGATGAGCTTCTGCTCCATGTCGATCCTGGGGATGCAGATCATCGCGCGTCCGCTGAATGCCTCGGCAATCCGCGTAGTATAGTCCTGGAACTTGGTCAGGAAGTCATCCACTTCCTGTTCCTTCATGCTCTTCAAGCCCTCGAACAGCGCCTGGACTTCCGGATCGTTGAACAGCTTTACGATGGAAAGGTCCTTCGCGCGCTCAAGCGACTTGTGAAGGTCGTTGAGCTCAAGGAAGAAGACGGCCTCCGCGGAGACCATCTTGGACATGGACTCGCCCGGCATTTCGTCGGCGTAGGGCGTTGCCATTATTGTTATCGTGAACAAGGTCGCCAGAAGCAGCATGGAAAGCGAGCGTTGTAGCATCGGAACTCCTCCCGCCCACATGGGGCCGGTAGATAGAATCAATCCTTGTGCCAAAGCAACGGCCGGGCTCGCGTGTGGTCATCGCGTCCGCATTACCCGGTCTGGTGCCTTTGCAGGCCATTATCCCGAGTTTTGGACCTGTGCCGAACAAGCTGTCGATCGCACACTCCGAGTTGCCGGGGAACGTAAAGCGCATAAATCACCCAAGTGTGCAAGTTTCGCACAAAAAAAGGGGCCCGACTCGCGGGCCCCTTTTGGTTACGAAGGTGGCCTAATTGTTGGGCTGCTCATCCGGTGGCGGATTCTGATCATCAGGCATTTCACCGTCGCCAGGAGGAGGTGGGGGGAAGTCGCCGTCTGGCGGAGGGCGGCGTTCCATGCGGGAAGCGGAAAAGAACATTGCTGCGCCAGCTCCCATCAGAATTACTGAGCCGGGGAGGAAACCACGGGCGCGCAGGATGGCGTGGTCTCCGTTGACCTTGAACGAGAAAGCCTGCGGGGTGATGTACTGCGTGAAGACTTCCTTGGCTGGCAGATTGGCTGCCATGGGTCCGGCAACCATGGGAACGAAGTTGTATGCGGCATCGAATGCCTTCTTGGTGTCGAAGAACACAAACGCGTTATGCTTGGTGTCGCCGAATCCGGCAAGGGCTTCCTTGAACGTGTCGTTCGTGGCAAGCGAGGCTTCCGGGTTGCGGTTGATGGTGTTCTTGAGTGCGAGCATTCCGCCGACCAGCAGGAAGTTCTGGTGTACGCAGAACACTGGTGCGTTGGGATTTCCCTGGCCTGCGCCAGCCGCAAAGAGCTTGTGATCCTTGAATGTTCCAACCTCGGTTACAGGGCCGTCGGGGATGGCAACGAGACCGTCAAGCATTGTGCTGACAATGACCGGGTCGTTCAGAGTCACGACCGCAAGGTACTCAGGCATCATTCCGGCCATAGTGACATAGAATCCCACTTCGTCGCCGATGGCGGGAAGCAGTTTGTCCCTTACAGAAATGCCGGTCGCCTGCTCAACCATCGCGAAACCGGCTTCCATTTGTGCCGCATTCGGAATGATCTTGGGCAGATCTTCCAGGATCTCGGCCGCTGACATCGACATCGCACCGTAGAACATGGGCTCCTTGGGCATCAGCGAAGCTGTTGCGAAGGACAGAGCCTTGGCCTGGAGGCTCCTGACCATGGCGAACTCCGGAACATCGCCGAAGTGAAGGATCAACTGCTCGTCGAAGTTGGGGCCGTCAAAGGTCATTCCGCCGGAAATGGCTGGAACGAACCGCACGACTTCCTTCATCTTGGCCAGGTCCTCAACGCGCTCTGGCTCTGCCTGCTCGGTCATAAGGTCGCACAGGGCCTTGAGGTTGAGGAAGAAGAAGCCTTCCTTGGACTTGTGCATCGAATAGGCCTTGAGCAATTCGGGCTTGGCGGACATGGGCTCGGCCGGGGGGGCATCCATCGCCTCAAGCGCCGTGACGAGGGACGTCTTGCCGACACCAAGGATAAAGTAGTTGTCGGTGAAGGTGTAGTAACCAGCCTCATTGTCAGGCTTTTCGCCGTTTTCAGCGATGCGGGTGGCTTCGTACTTGCCAATGGTTTCGGTCTTGATATCCATCTGCTTGTCGGGATTGAGCTGCGTGACCTTTTCGAGAATCTTCTTGATCAGTTCCGCGCCCTCAGCGCCCTTGCCCTGCTCGATCTGAACTGCCAGAACGGCATATGCGCTCTTTTCCTTCTGATTGGCGGTTACAACTGCCAGGGAACCATATCCCTTGAACAGCCCTGCAGCCAATGGCTCGATCTCCTGGAAGAACTTAATCAGTTCGCTGAATTTCTCCATGTCCTGCGCATTATTGGGATTCATTCCCTGCAGCGACTCGAAGAAGGCCTTGACCTCGGGATCGTTCATCATCTTGACGACTCCGAGTTCCTGGGCGCGCGTATACGATGACTTGAAGTCATTGAACTCGGCGACGAAAATCGTGTTTGCCGGAAGGTACTTCGTGATGGAACCGGAGGGCATCTCGTCGGCGACGGGCGCAACCGTTGGGAGCGCCGCGAAGGCGAGAAGGGCCATGGCCAGCAGGCCGAATTTCTTCAACATATTTCCTCCTGGGAGACTCAGTGTTCTCCGTTGGGTCCGAATGGCTACAAGACGCAACAGTATAGCGGCATTTGCCCGGATTTCACTTCAACGGCGGCTGGGAAGCGCTTCTGCGAAACAATCTTCTGACCAGCGACCGCGCCTCGGGCACCCTGAACACCGCGTTAACAGCAAAGTAGATGCCAAAGAACACCAATGAGGGCACCGCGAGCCGCAGGAACCTGTCAAGCACAGAGCGTCCGGTCATCCCGTCGAACAAATGGAGGCATGCCCATAGCCCCACGCCCGCAATAGCCGCCGCAGGAATGAATGACAGGAATGATTTCACTCCCGCCCACGATCCCAGTTTGGGCATCCTGTGGTGCAAAGCCCATGAAAGCAACAGCACGCTCAGCCACGATGCGATCGAACTGGTCAGCGCGAGCCCTGATTCGCCCATCGTTGTGTATCTCAGCACGGCGATGTTCGCTACCACATTGAACACGATCATCCAGGTAGAGACTCGCACGGTGATCTTCAGTTCGTTGATGGAGAAATACACCTTTGTGAGAACCTGCATCAGGAAGAACGCTGGAAGGCCGACCATATAGCAAATGAGCACGTTGGCGGCGCGGGAAAGTGCGTGCAGATCGGCGGACGCCGCTGCGAATTTGCCGTAATTCAGTGAAAAATCAACAAGCGGAACGGCCAGCATGACCATCACAACGGTGGTGGGTATCGCCAGGAATCCGGCTATGCGCATCAGCCGCGTGAAGTTGTCGCGGAACTTGTCTTCCTCGAATACTGACTTGCTCAGTTCCGTCAGCGCAACCGTGCCAACCGACACCGCGAGCACCCCCAGCGGGAGTTGCATCAACCGTTCGCCCTGGTAGAAGATTGTCATCGCGCCTTCCCCCGGGACAAGGAACTGCACGAAAAGCCGGTCAATCAACACATTGATCGTGTACGAAGCCGAGCCCAGGATGACAAGCCAGTACCGCGCAAAGAACCCCTGCAGCGCGGGCGTGGTCTTCAGATGCCGAAGGGTAAACTCGACAGCAACGCCTTCTTTTTTTGCCCGCGCGGCAAGCATCCAGACCGTGTAGGCGCAGACCGCAACCACTCCTCCGCCCAGTACCGTCAGCCCGTATCTTGGCTGGAAGGCCCAGACGGCTACGAAGGTCAATCCCAGCCAGAACACGTTGATGATTACCTGCACCATATTCGGCAGGAAGTAGATCCGTCGGGCATTCAGTAGAGATGCGAGGAATGCGTCGGCGCAGATGAACACCGCGTATGGGGCAAGCACAGCAAGGTACTCGGCGTAGATGACAATTGTCGAGTCGGGTGGAGCGGTGAATCGGATGATGATACAGACCAGCATGGTCAGGACCGTGAAGGCGGTCGTTATCATGGTCTGAAGCGTGTAGATGGTTGAGGATAGCTTGCGAGCCTCCTCGATTCCCGACTGCTTCTCGACCGAGTTGAACAGGGGGACAAACGCGGACGCTATCGCGCCTTCGCCAAGAAGCCTGCGCATCAGGTTGGGTATGGTATAGACAAACAGGAAGATATCCGAGAACTGGGTGGGGCCGATAAGCGCAGCCCAGGCGGTTTCGCGGACGAAGCCGCTGATACGCGACAGCAAGGTCGCCAGCGAGTAGGAGAAAATGGACCTCACGATAGGGGCCTTTTCGGGAGACCCCTTCTGCTCCTGCGGCATCGTTCCTCTCTGGTGCTCGACGGCACAGTATCCCTCGTTTTGTCGCCGCGGCAAACAAGGCGCTGCTATTCGCCAGGAGCATCCGCGAATGGCCCTGAAGTTCTGAGAAGCAGACAGCTACGGTGGACATTATCCGCCAATGAACACTAACTTTGGCCGGAGAATCGCCGCGGCAGAAGTCTTCCTTGTCAGCCTGAGGTGCTAACTTAGGAGCCTTCACCGCTCAAGTCCTCTTCGGTCCGCTCGATTCGCGAATATTCGCGTTCATTGGCTCGTGCTTCCGGGTCTCGCCGACGAAGCGTTTGCGGATAGTTTCTTCTTCCTCTTCCCTGCGGCTTACCGGATTCCCCTTGAAAGACGGTCAAAAAGAAACACAATACGTTTGGACATCTGCATCCTGGGAGCCTTTATGGAATGGTGGAATGAACTGAACACGCTGAACAAGGTTTTCTTCGGCCTTGCTGCGTTCTTCTCAGTCTTTTTCATCTGGCAACTCTTCAGCGCGATCTTGGGCCTCACCTCTGGCGGCGCGGACATCGACACTGCCGGTCACGACGTTACAGGAACCGATGCTGCCGACCACGTTGATGCCGGCACACTCGATGTCTTTCGGCTCCTGTCTTTCAGATCCGTTATCGCCTTCGGTACTCTGTTCAGTTGGGCCGGAGCCCTATATCTTCAGCAGGGCTACCCCTTTGGACAGGCGATTGCGTACAGCCTGTTGTGGGGGCTCGGAGGCGGGATCATCGTGGGCGTTCTGATCATCCAGATTTCCAAGCTGCAGGAGACAGGCAACTCAAACGTCTCTACCTGTGTCGGGGTGGAAGGCGATGTCTATATGACCATCCCCGAGAAGGGCATGGGAAAAGTCCGGGTCCCGATGAACGGGATCATCAGTTTTGTGAAGGCGCGCTCCGTCAGCGGAGAAAGCCTTGCCCCCGGGGCCAGGATAAGAGTGACCCGCTGTGTTGACTCCACTACTGTCGAGGTGGAGAAGCTGAAATAGAGTAAGTTCTTGTTCGAGGGCGTCCCGACCGCGATCGGCGCGCCGCCCCACTTGAGGAGGAAGCTATGCCCGGAAACGAAATCCCGACCACCCTGATTCTCGTTCTGATTCTCGTGTTCATCGTTCTGGTGATGATCATCACCTTCATCAACCGCTACAAGCGGTGCCCGTCCAACAAGATCATGGTCATCTACGGCAAGACCGGAAGAGGCGTCGCAAGATGCGTACACGGCGGCGCGGCCTTCGTATGGCCCGTAATGCAGTCGTACGCGTGGCTCGAGCTTGAGCCTTTTGTCGTTCCCATAGAGTTGTCCAGCGCGCTGTCGCAGGAGAACATCCGCGTCTCCGTGCCAACCACGGTCACGTGCGCCATTAGCACCGAGGAAGGCATCATGCAGAACGCGGCCATCCGCCTCCTCGGCCAGACCTACACCGACATTCAGAAGCAGGCGCAGGACATCATCCTTGGCCAGATGCGCGCCGTTATCGCGACGATGAAGATCGAAGAAATCAACCGCGACCGCCAGGCGTTCATGTACAAGGTGAACGAGGCTGTGTCCGCCGAACTCGAGAAGATCGGCCTCGCGGTCATCAACGTCAACATCAAGGACATCGAGGACGAGAGCGGCTACATCCAGGCATTGGGCCGGAAAGCGGCCGCCGAGGCCATCAACCAGGCACTCGTTGACGTGGCCGAACAGGAAAGACGCGGAAAGATCGGCGTCGCCGAGCGTGAGAAGGATCAGCGCGTAGCGGTAGCCGCCGCGAATTCGCTGGCCTCCATCGGCGAATCCTCAGCCGACAGGGACCGCCGCCAGAAAACCGCCGTGCTGGACGCCGAAGCCGTCCGCACCGAGACCGAAGCGAACGCCAACAAGGCCACCTACCACGCCGAACAGAAGGTCGCCGAGGAAAGCGCGCGCGGAAAAGGTTCGTCCGCCCAGGTTACAGCGGATGGCCAGATTCGTGTCAGCCAGGAAAATGCCCAGCAGAAGGCCGAAGAGGCCAGAGCTCTGCGCGAGGCATCCCGTTACCGCGCCGAAATTACGGTACCCGCCGAGGCGCAGAAGTCCAGGGTCGTCATCGAGGCCGATGCAGAGCGCGAAAAGCGCGTCCTGATCGCGCGAGGCGATGCCGATGCCCAGGTTATCAACGCCAAGGCTATCGGAGAAGCCACCATTCTCAAGATGGAAGCCGAAGGCCGCGGCATCCAGGCCATCCTGGACGGCAAGTCCGCCGGTTACAGGGCTCTTGTTGCTGCCTGCGTAAGCGACCCGCAGTTGCTTACCTCGCTGCTGATGATCGAAAAGCTTACTGAAGTCGCGCACATCCAGGCGACCGCGATCAAGGATCTTCCGATCGAGAAGGTCATCGTTTGGGATGGCGGCGGCGAATCGGGTGGCATGGCCAACCTTGGCAAGCGCTTCATCGGGGCCGTGCCCCCAATGCACGACATCGCCAAGATGGTCGGCCTGCAATTGCCCGAATACCTCGGCAAGGCTGTTCACGAGAAGCATGAAGTGGAAGGGCACAAGCCCGAGAAGAAGTGAGTTGCGATCGGCGCATCGAACAACACGGGCCGCCCTTTGGGGCGGCCCGTTTCAATTCACCTTGGTTCTCGGCACTAGCTAACCTACAGCAGCCCCATCACCACTAATGTGACTATCGCCACGGCAAGCGCGATTCTGTACACGCCAAATACGGCCAGTCCGTGGGATTGCAGGTACGATACCATCCACTTGACGGCCACAATTGCGGTCAGAAAGGCGACCACGAACCCTACGACCGGACTGATCCAGCCGTAGGCGCCGAGTATCCGCGAGCCCTCCTTCATCGTCTCGTAGCCCGTGGCCGCGGCAAGCGTGACGAAACCCAGCAGGAAGCTGAACTCCACAGCCGCGCCAAGCGTGAGTCCCGCCGCGAGCCCACCCAAGATTGTCGCCAGCGAGCGCGATACTCCCGGGCAGATGGCTATGCTCTGGGCTATCCCGATGATGATGGCCGCCCGCAGGCCCATTTCCTCGAGCGAAATCCCCTCCGGCTTGTTCCTGCGCCAAGCGGCCGCCGCGAAGATCGCAATTCCGCCAACGAAGAGCGCGCCCGCTATCGGCAGCGGACCGTACAGGTATTCCTTGACCTTGTGTTCCAGCAGGAAACCCAGCACTGCGGCTGGAATGAAAGCAATCAGCACGTTGCGCAGCATCAGCAGGCCGTCTTTGTCCTTTCCCGCGAGTCCCAGCGCCATCCCCCTGAAGCGCCTTCGGAACAGCCCCAACACGGCAAGGATCGCGCCAGCCTGGATGACGATGGCGAACGCGTCAGCCGCGCTCCTGGATTCGGATTCCTCGTCCCCTGACATGCCCAGCCAGCGCTGGACAAGCAGTAGGTGGCCCGTGGAACTCACGGGCAAGTACTCCGTTGTGCCCTCGACCACGCCCAACACCGCAGCCTGGAAGAGTGACAGCGACGGCTTCTCTTCGCCGGTCGGAGCCGCAGTCTCGGCCCATGAAGTGCCGCAGAACAACAAGACGGCCGCGAAGGCCGTCGGAAGAAATATCGCAAAATGCAGTCGCATTCTCATCTCTTTCTCTTTTGCCTGCCAAGATTATAGCCCCGTGCGGCGGGCGGCAAGAGGGAGCCGGTCAACCCGCAATTCTATGCCAGGTACCGCACCACCTTCTGCAACTGCCGGGCATCGAACTCATCGAAGGCCGACAGATGATCGCTGTCAACGTCGAATACGGCTTTGAGCCTTCCCTTTGCATCGAATACGGGCACGACTATCTCCGACTTGGACTCGGCGTCGCAGGCGATGTGGTCGGGATGCAGGCGAACGTCGGGGACGACCACCGGCCTGCCTTCGCGCGCGCATTGGCCGCAAACTCCGCGGCCGATGTCTATCACAAGACAGGCAGGCGTGCCGCAGTATGGCCCCACAACCAGCGTCTTGGGGCCAACGAGCCGGTAGAATCCCGCCCAGTAGACCTTCGGGATCAGGATATGCACCAGCGAGCACAGCGTCGCCATCCGCGCAACCTCATCAACCAGCGGGGTGGACTCGTCCCGGAGGATCGCGTCGAGGTGCGATATCAGCGACTTGTACGCCTCTTCCTTGGATGAACTCCGTACTCGCTTCACTGGACGCTCCTTCGCGGGAGATTTCACTAAGCGGCGGTTGATTCCCAAGTGGTCAGTGCCAGTCACTAACATTGTACCTCGCGTATTGCGAATGGCACGAATTACGTGCGTGCGATCTCAGGTTACGTCCTCGCTTTGGTCCACGGAAAATTTCGCCAGAGAGCACACGAGGTTGACCGGCATATTCACCGTGAGTAGAATTGTATGAGATATCGTAACACGGAGGGTGCAATGCGTGCCACGCGAACGCCACTGCTGATACTGGTTTCCGTTTCGGTGCTATTTGTCGGCTGGTCACATGCTGTGCACCGAACAATAACTGAAGCTGCCGTTGCCACACAGGGCGCGGGACTGCCCGAGTTCTTCGCCAAAGGCGCCGCTTACGCAGTGTTGGCCTCGGACGACCCCGACTCCTTCAGAAGCTATGGCAGCAAGATCCTCGGCTCCACAGAGGAGCCCGAACATTTCATCAACATGGAGAAGCTGAGCAGATCTCCACTTCCTACCGACCGATGGGCATTCTATAAGATGTGCCATGACAAGGACTTAGTCGCAGAGCATGTCGGAATGCTTCCGTACGCGGTTGCAGAATGGACGGGCAGGCTGGCGACAGCCTTTAACAATTACAGGTACAAAACCGACAGCAAGGAACTCCAGGCAAAGTGCCTTGTGTACGCTGGCGTGCTGGCCCACTACGCACAGGATCTCTGCAACCCATTGCACACCACAGTGTTCTACGACGGCAAGGAAGAGCACAAGGGAAAGGACCTTCATTCGAGGGTCGATTGGCTGCTCATAAAGCTGCAATCCACAAGGTCTTGTGTAAACGGCCTGAAACCTTACTCCTGGAATGGCATCCTCATGGAAATAGCCACAGAGCTTGATAAGAGCCATGGGCTCGTGGAGACAGTTTTCGCGCTGGAGCCGGAAATTCCAGCAAATTCCGGGGTGATCAAGTCTGATAAAGTCCGCGAGTTCGCACAGGAACGAATTGACGCCGCGGCCGTATTTACCGCCCGTCTGTTCATCACGGCATACGAGAACTCGGCGAAGTAGCGCAAAAGTTCTTCGAAAATCCCTGTTGACAAGCGGGAACATTTCTGCTACACTATTGGCAGTAGCGCGCCAACGCGTGCTTTCGGTTGAGCCATAACCCTTTTCATCCTAAGGAGGAAAACATGGCTGGATGCAAGAAGTGCGAGCCCAAGAAGGAAGAGAAGAAGCCCGCGAAGAAGCCGGTGAAGAAGTAGCACAACTTCTTCTCAAGAGCTTTTCTCCGGAAACGGCGGCTTCAGCCGCCGTTTTCCACCCCTCAGGCTCTTGACTGTTTCGCGACTTATCTTCAGTACGCTGGTTCAATCGCGGAGCTATTCCTATAAGGAGGACGTTCCTATGAGACCAACAGAAGCTTTCTTCACGGGAGGTTCACGCCCGGCATAGGATCGTCGCGCAAACGTCTTCTCGTTTATTGGCGGCCGTCCGGAAACGGGCGGCCGCTTTGTTTTCAGGCGGCCAGACTGGCCGCCTGTTCGTTCTCTACTAACCCGAAGGGAGGGCTTATGCCTTGCAGCGCATCTTCCGCGGTTCAAGTTCTTAGTGTAGTGTTCCACATTCGAGGACCAGGAGAAAGCAATGTCCGACAATCCGGATTTGATCGAATTCATCGAGCCCTTCCTCTATGAAGGGTTCGTTAGCGAAGTCCTGTTTCAGGTGAAGAGCGGTAAGGAGGCGACGGTCTTCTGTTGCCGTGGCACCAGGAAGAGTCGTTCGAGTTACGTGGCCGCCAAGGTGTATCGCCCACTTACGGGGCGCGGCTTTCGTAACGATGCTGCATATTCCGAAGGGCGCGTAATGGGGAAGCGCCGAGAGCAGGTTGCGTTCGCCAAGAAGACCGATTTCGGCAAACGCGTCCAGCATGGTATGTGGGTGGCCAACGAGTACGAGACCCTTCGCGCTCTGCATTCAGCGGGCGCGGATGTGCCCCGTCCTATCGCGTTGCGCGGCTGCGCCATCCTGATGGAGCTTGCGGGTCACGACGACTCGCCCGCTCCGCCCCTGCGCGAGCACCGCCCTTCCAGGGACGAGGCTCAGCTCTTGTTCAGGCGCGTGATGGGAAATATCGAGAGGTTCTTGTCCTGCAATGTGGTGCATTCCGACCTGTCGCCGTACAACGTACTGTACTGGAACGGGCATATTCGGATCATCGACTTCCCGCAGGCAGTTGACCCCCGATTTAATTCCAACGCCCGTATGTTCCTCGGGCGCGACATCGAGAACCTGGCGTCGTACTTCGAGCGCTTCGGCGTAGAGTGCAGGCCATGGAAAATCGCAACTGACCTCTGGAACCGTTTCAGGTATTCCGAGCTGTAGAAACGAAAAACGCCTCCGGGGTTAGCCGGAGGCGTTCTCCTCTCTCACAGTTGTTAGAACTTGATGTGCTTTAGAAACTCTTCGATGTCAGGCGTACCGCCCTGGAATATCAGGTAGCCGTTGGAGGGCTCACCTTCAGTGATGTCGTGGCCGACCGGCGTCAGCATGATCTTCTTGACTTCCTCGCGGTCACTGGACTGGCCCAGAGCCCAGCCAAGCTTCGCAAAGGACGTCTCAGGTATCATGTTTCCAAGCGGAACCACGCCCAGTTCTAGCAGGTCGCGGCCCGTGTCGTACACGAACATCTGCACATAGCCCCATAGCGTCTGCACGCACATATACACATGCATGCCCGAATCGACAGCGCGCTTAAGCGCGGGGTTCATCTTACGGTTCACGTGGCCGAGGCCCGTGCCGATGATGACCAGACCCTTGTAGCCGTTGTCGCGCAGCGAGTCAACAAGGTCGGGGCTCATATTGGGGTAGTAATAGAGCATCGAAACGCGATCCTCGAAGACCGGCTTTATGATGGGCTTGCGCGACTTGTCACGCACGCGGTAATCGCGGTGAATGGGCTTGATCCACTTGGGCGAAACCATTGCAAGCGGGGTGTCGCCGATGGTTCTGAAAGTGCTGCGATAGGATGAATGCATCTTGCGCACGCGTGTGCCGCGGTGGAGCAGGCAGTACTCGTCGCTGGTGGGGCCGAACATGCAGACCATTACCTCGGCGAAGTCGCTCTCGGCTGCTGTCTTTACGGCATTCGTCAGGTTCAGCGCGGCGTCGGATGACGGCCGGTCGCTGGACCGTTGCGAGCCCACTATCACGACCGGGCAGGGGAGGTTCTGGCACATGAATGTAAGGATGGCGGCCGTGTAGTGCATCGTGTCCGTGCCGTGGCCTATAACTATGCCGTCGCAGCCCTTCTCGATCTCGTTGCCGATCTCGGTTGCGATGGTCTTCCATTCGTTGCTGGACATATCCTCGCTGAAGATGCCGAAAATCTTGCGCGTAGTGAGGTTGC
>JBAZOJ010000070.1:0-14050 GCA_041648755.1 Candidatus Brocadiia bacterium | reverse complement strand
GCTTGATGCCGCGACTCCATTGGAGCGCCCGCCGGCCTTGAAGGCTCCAGAGCGAACAATTGCCACCTTCCATCTCGCACTTCTCTACTACGCACGCGGTAATGACCAGGCAGCCCGCAACATGCTTGAGTATGTCGAGCGCTCAAATGACTTCCTGTCACCGGATTACTACCTCGGGAAGCTGATGTACAACCGGATAATAACCGGGCGATAGAGCCCCTTTTTCTTGCCTTTCCCCCTTAAATCGCTATAATTCCGCACCTTGTGAAACAAGCACTGAAGCGCAACTTGGGCTTCGTCAGAGAGCACATCGAGTCGGCGTGCGCGCGATGTGGAAGAGACTCCGCAGGAGTCACCCTCGTGGCTGTCACGAAGTACGTGACCCCGGACGTTGCTGCTGCGCTTCATGAGTGCGGAGTGTTCGATCTTGGCGAGAACCGTGTTCAGGAGCTTGAAAAGAAAGCCGATGCGCTTCCTTCCACCGTGAGATGGCATCACATTGGCAATCTGCAACGTAACAAGACCCGCAAAGCTGTTGAGCGAGCGGTTCTGCTGCACGGGATCGACTCTGCCGAGATTGCCTATGGCGCTTCAGAGAAGGCGCTTGAGCTCGGGAAGAGGATTCCAATCCTGATCGAAGTGAACATCTCAGGCGAGAAGACGAAGCACGGTCTTGGGCAGTCCGAAGTTCCGGCCGTACTTGAGAAATGCCTGACGTTTCGGGGAATCGAACTCCGCGGGTTGATGACGATGGCTCCCCTTTCGGAAGAACCTGAGCAGAGCAGACGGTTCTTCGCGTCGCTGAGGGAATTGTCGAGGACACTCCAGGAGAGGCACGGCTTGCCGGTCCCCTGCGAACTCAGCATGGGCATGAGTCAGGACTTTGAGGTAGCTATCGAGGAAGGAGCAACCATTATCCGAGTGGGCTCTCTCCTCTTCAGGGATCTGGTATGAAACTGGTCACCCGGGCTGTCCCCGGTGGTCTGGAGTTTAGAGTTCATCTGAAACCTCGCGGGTCTCGGAGCGAGGTTATCGGCCTTATCGACGGTGTCCTGCAGTGCCGTGTGACTGCCCCCCCGGTTGATGGCAGGGCAAATGAGGCCCTGATAGAACTCTTGTCCGAATGGCTCGGCGCACCGAAGAAGGCTCTGGAGCTTGTGGCGGGTGCTTCGTCGCGCGAGAAGCGTGTTCGCGTTGACGGAAAATTCGCCCCCGCACTGCAAAAGAAAGCGTCGGAACTATGATGCAAAATCGTCACCAAAGCAGGCAGGAACAGGAGGTTCCTTTCGTTGGGCTCGCGGCATCCGAGTGTCGGACCGCTTGTCCCGGCGAGGCGATTCCAAGCCGCTGACGAACGGCATTTCACTTTTTTTGGAGTCGCCCTTTCAAGGAGAAACAATGGAATACAAGCATACTCTGAATCTGCCAAAAACCGATTTCGCGATGAAGGCCAACCTTACGTCGCGAGAACCAATAATGCAGGCGCGCTGGGCCGAAATGGACGTGTATTCACAGATCCGGACTTCGCGCAAGGGGAGGCCGGTCTTCACAATGCATGACGGACCGCCCTATGCAAATGGCGGGGTCCATATCGGCACGGGAATGAACAAGATCCTGAAAGACATCGTCGTGAAGTACTTCACGCTTCGCGGATTCGATGTCCCATACATCCCCGGCTGGGATTGTCATGGACTGCCGATCGAGCATAAGGTCGTCAACGAAATCAAGGCGAACAAAGAGGAACTGACTCCCGCGGAAGTCCGCCAGCGTTGCCGCGCCTATGCCCAGAAATACATCGATCTCCAACGCCAGCAGTTTATGGCACTCGGGGTATTTGGTGACTGGTATCATCCTTACCTCACCTTCACTCCCGAATACGAGTCGGGAGTACTGGATGTCTTCCGTAGGATGTACGAGAAAGGCTATGTCACTCGTGCGCTGAAGCCAATCCACTGGTGCATGCACTGCGAAACAGCGCTTGCCGAAGCAGAAATCGAGTACGGCGACGAGACGGGGCCATCGATTTTTGTCTTGTTCCCCGATGCCAAGGGTCTTGATGAAGCGTTTGGTCTCAAGCTGGATGCTCCTGCCTATGCGTTCATATGGACGACCACGCCCTGGACGCTTCCATCCAACTTGGCTGTGGCAGTTAATCCCGCCCTTGAATATGCGCTTGTTTCCATTGAGACCAAATCTCTCGGACGAGGCTTCACCTTTGTCGCCAAGGACAGGATCGAGGCCGTCCGGTCGGCAACGAGGTTCGAGCGATTCGAGGTTGTTGCGGTTTGTTCCGGCTCGGCCCTGGCTGGAGTGACCTATCGCCATCCGTTCGCGGATCGTACGGGCAAGCTTATTCTTGCGGATTTCGTCACGGTCGAGGACGGTACGGGCATTGTGCATGTGGCTCCCGGGCACGGCCAGGAGGACTACTTCGCGGGACTGCAGAATGGGCTGGATGTCCTGAGCCCGGTTGATTCGCGTGGCCGATTCACTAAGGAAGTCCCTCTCTGGGAGGGATTGAGCGTACACGACGCGGATCCAAAGATCATCGCCCATCTGAATTCCCAGGGCTTCCTGGTGGGGTCCGGCATACTGACACACAGCTACCCGCACTGCTGGAGGTGCAAGAACCCGGTGATATTCCGGGCTACTCCGCAGTGGTTCGTGAAGATAGAGCATGAAGGTCTTAGAGATCGGATGCTCAGCGAAATCGACGCAACACGATGGGTCCCTTCATGGGGATACGACCGGATCAGCGGAATGGTCAAAGGCCGGCCGGACTGGTGCATTTCGCGTCAGCGAGTCTGGGGCGTGCTGATTCCGGCTTTCTACTGTCTTGACTGCGGGGAGACCGTGCTGGATGGTAAGATTCTCGACTCCGTGGTGGAGTTCGTGAAGAAGCATGGAGCGGACGGCTATTTTGACTGTGCTCCCGGAGACGTGCTGCCGAAGGGAACTTGCTGTCCAAAATGCTCCTCCTCGCGCATCCAGAAAGAGCATGATATCTTTGACGTCTGGTTCGAAAGCGGCTCTTCATTCCGGTCGGTGGTCATGGCTCGTCCGGAGCTTTCTTTCCCGGCGGATGTCTATCTCGAAGGCACAGACCAACACCGCGGGTGGTTCCAGTTATCCCTGCTCCCCGCAGTTGCCGCCTATGACACAAGGCCTTTCAAGACAGTCGTTACCCATGGTTTCATCGTTGATGAATGGGGTCAGAAACTGTCCAAGTCGAAGAAGAAAGAGAGCAAGTACGACGTTACCGCTGCGCACGATTGCGTGCGAGTGTTCGGTGCGGATGTTGTCCGGCTGTGGATCTGCTCTGTTGACTACAAGGAGGATGTGCTATTCTCCGAAGAGGTCGTCAGCAGACTTAACGGCTCGTATTTTGCCATTCGCAACTGCTTCCGATACATGCTGGGCAACCTGAGCGGCTTCTCACAGAACGAGATGGTTGAATACGAGCAGCTTGGCGATCTTGATAAATGGGCGCTGGCGGAACTTGCCGCGCTCGAAGAGAAGCTCAGAGGGCACTTCGAGGACTTCGAGTACCATCGCTTCTATCAGGATTTCAAGAACTTCTGCGACGTCACTCTTTCCAGTGACTACTTCGATATCCTTAAGGATCGGTTGTACTGCGACGCCTCATCCTGGGTTTCGCGTCGTTCGTCCAGAACGGTGCTATTCCACATCTGCAGCGCTCTTGCGCGGATGATGGCTCCTGTGCTGGTGCATACTGCCGAGGAAATCTGGGACGCGCTCAAGGTCTTTGTTCCGCTTGAGAACAGCGTTCACATGTCGCTCTGGCCCGAAATTCCAAAGGAGTGGCGCAACGAGAAGGCCCGTTCGGTGTTCGCGAAGATCGGCCAGGTAAGATATGCAGTGCGGAGAAGGCTGGAGATTCTCAGAAACTCAGGTGCGCTCAGTCGATCGGAAGAGGCAGGAGTGGCGATCTGGACGACCGATTCTGCGTTGCACGATCTCCTTCTTCGAAATGCGTCAGCACTTCCGGAAGTTTTCAAAGTAAGTGAGTTGAGTATCTGCAGCGAAGAGAGGGAAGGGCAGTTGCCTGATCCTGATCTTCCGAGCGTTAGCGTGTCAGTATGGAAAGTTGAGCACCGGAAGTGCGCACGGTGCTGGAATCACAGAGCGGACGTCGGTCACAATGCGGATCATCCCGACATCTGCTCTCGCTGTGTCAGCGCGGTAAAGGACTCGGATTGCCAGAAGTGAAGAAACTAAGAATAGCATTTCTTCTGTCAGGTCGTGGGACAACTCTTGCCAACCTTCTGGCGAAGGTTGACTCCGGAGAGGTGCCTGCGGAGGTTGTCCGCGTTATTTCAAGTCGCTCGGAGGCAGGCGGCCTCAAGATCGCCGCGAAAGCTCATATCCCCTCCAAGGTGATAAGGACGAAGGACTTTGCGGATTGCGAAGCGTTCAGTGCAGCGGTGACGCGTGAGATGGACGATGCGGGCACTGACTATGCAATCTTCGGCGGGTACTTGTGCTATTACATAGTGCCCAAGGCTTATCGCAATCGGATAATCAACGTTCACCCGGCACTGCTGCCCGCGTTTGGCGGCCAGGGCATGTGGGGAGAACACGTTCATACGGCAGTCCTGGAATCGGGCGTCAAGGTCACCGGATGCACGATTCACTTCGTTGATGACACATATGACCATGGGCCCATCATTCTTCAGAAGGTTGTCCGGGTGTTTCCGGGAGACGATGTAGCAAAACTGGCCGCGCGAGTTCAGCGAGTTGAGCGCAGAGCTCTGCCTGAGGTGCTGACCTGGATCGCAGAAGAGAGAGTTCGAGTTCAGGGAAGAATTGTCACAGTTGAGCCGCGCATGCCGAAAGGCATCAGGTAAATGATCCTTGACCTGAGTGACCTGAAGGGCAAGCTTGAGGCTGTTTCGAACGGCCTTGAAGAGCTTGAAAGAGCGCTGGATCTGCCCGGCAAGAAGGAGCGGATTCGCGTAATAGAAGGTTACATGGCTCAGCAGGGATTCTGGGATAATCAGGATGCTGCAAGGCCCCTTGTCAGAGAGCTGGCTGGCCTGAAAAAGACTATCGAGCAAGTTGGTGGGCTTCGAGGGCGGGTAACTGAGAGCTTCGGAATGGTAGATCTCGTGGTTGAGGATGGCGACCCCTCCCTTGTCGATGAGTTGATAAGGGATTTCGACTCTCTTCAGGCGGACTTTCGGCACTTCGAACTTCTTACACTGATGTCCGGAGAAAACGACTCCCGAAATGTCATCATGTCGATCCACGCGGGTGCCGGGGGCACCGAGAGCTGTGACTGGGTTTCCATGCTCTTGCGGATGTACACTCGATGGTTGGAGCGCAGCGATTTCAAGTTTGAGCAGACTCATATCGTCGCTGGAGAGGAAGCCGGCATAAAGAGCGTAACACTTGAGATAGAAGGCTTTTACGCCTACGGTCATCTGCGTTCTGAATGCGGAGTACACAGGTTGGTCCGCATTTCCCCCTTCGACTCGAATGCGCGTCGGCATACTTCGTTTTCCAGCGTGGACATCCTCCCTGTTTTTGACGATGTGGAAGTTAACATCGAGGACAAGGAACTCAAGGTGGACACCTACAAGGCAGGTGGCCCAGGGGGTCAGCACGTCAACAAAACCGAGTCGGCGGTACGAATAACTCACCTGCCCACCGGGATCGTGGTACAATGTCAAGCCGAGAGATCGCAAATCAAGAACCGACAGGTCGCGATGCGCGAACTTGTAGCGAGGATTCAGCGATACTACGAGGCCCAGCGAGATGCGGAGCTCAAGGTGATCATCGGCGAACGTGGCGAGATCGCCTGGGGTAACCAGATCAGGTCGTACGTTCTTCAGCCATACACTCTGGTGAAGGACCATCGGACCGATGTGGAGGAGACCGATGTGCGCAAGGTTCTCGACGGCGAGATTGACGGTTTCATCGAATCCTATCTCCGCCATCGGCTGACAAGAGATTTGGCGGGGAAGAAGTAAGGAGAGACCATGTGCTGCGAAAAGAAGACTGCCGGTAGCTCTGACGACAACTGCTGCGCCAGGTGTCCGTACTTGAGGCTCATGCATGCCTGCATGGACGCAAAATACTTCATGCTCAGCAAGATTCTTCCCCCTGAGATGTACGCGCACATAGTCAGACTTCGCAGAGACCTTTACGCACAGTCTGTACGGATTCTGGAGTGTCGCCTCAAGCAGATGGAGCATCTCGTGGAGCAATGCTGCGAGCATCAGGAGAAGAAGGAAGCACAGCCAGAGACAAAATCCTGACTTCGGACCGGAGGCACGGACAAGCGTCATCAGTTTGGAAAGGACAGCCATTGGGATCGATTTCCCGTCTTCTTAGATATCCATCCAACGCACTGTTCATTCTGCGCGTTTGGATTACTTATCACGTCTGGGGGATTGTCGGGCAGCTCTTTGGAGAGAGTCGTTACGAAGCTGGGCAGAGATGGCTTCACAGGAGCTTTGCCACATCGTTTTTCAACCGTGCGATCAAGCACAAAGGACTACTGATAAAGATTGGTCAGGTTGTCTCGTCGCGCGCCGACGTCATGCCTCCGGAATACATCGAGATTCTCTCCAAGTTGCAGGACAGGATACCGCCGGTAGATTACGAGAAGGTGAGATTGCGCATCGAACTGGAACTCAACCGACCCATTGACTCCGTTTTTGCTCGTTTCGACAAGACTCCAATCGCCTCGGCTTCCATTGGCCAGGTACACGAGGCATGGCTCGCCGACGGTTCCCATGTCGCCGTCAAGGTGCAGTATCCGGAGATTGACGCAGTTGTGGAATCGGATTTGCGGGCTTTAAGGCTCGCGTTCTTTCTGTTCTCGCTAAGGGCGCGTATCAAGGTCGGGCTTCTGTATGAAGAAATGCGGAAGGTTCTGCTCGGAGAGCTGAATTACGTACGGGAAGGGAAATTCGCCGAAAGATTCCGGTCTCTTTTCGAGGCTGACAAGAGAGTCGTGGCGCCTCGAATCTACTGGGAATATACGACGACCAAGGTACTCACGATGGAGTTCGTCCAGGGCCAGAAAATTCCGGAGTTCGCTGCGAGTGAGAAGAACGAAGCCAGGCGGAAGAGGATCATCGAACGTCTTGTGGACGTGTATGCCGCTCAGATATTCCAGCATGGTTTCTTCCATGCCGATCCGCATCCCGGAAATATCTTCATCTCGGATCAGGACGAGATCGTCTTTGTGGACTTCGGAATCTGCAGCGAACTGCAGGACGACACGCGTGAGGCTCTCCGGTTCATGGCCCGGTCAATCATAAGCTTCAACGTGGAAGAGATGGTCGAGGGCGCGAAGAAACTCGGCGTGATATCGTTGGACGAGGACGAGCAACGCACGCGCGAGTTACTGCTGTTCGCAGTCAGAGAATTCAGGGACATCGCGCCGAAGGAATTCAAGGACAAGCTCAGGTATGGGGAATGGCTGAAGAAGCTCCACGCGTATTTCCACGAAGTACGATCCTTCCAGGTTCCGCACCGTATCCTGCTCTTTCTCAGGACCGTCTCCATACTGGAGGGGCATCTCGCCGCCCTGGACCCTCAGCTCAACCTGATTCACATCGCCAAGCCCTATATCAAGCGCTATGTCATGGAAGAGAAGCGCCCAATGGATTTCTTTGCTGAAGAACTCCGCCGCTTTGCTCTCACGCTTTTCCGGCTTCCCGGCCATGCAGAGCGCTTCCTCGAAAAAACCAATCGCGGCGTGACCTTCATACGTACCTCGGACGGGTCTACCGAGAGATTGGTTGCCTTGCTGCCAGCGTTCTTCTTTGCAGCAGTCACGTGCTTGATGCTGTTCATGACTCCCGTGATGTTCCTGCTCGACAAGATTCCATACGCGCAGGCTGCAGGCCTGTCGTTTGTTGTCTTCTTCGTCTTGACGCTGAGAGCATACTACAAGGCAGTCCGGAAATGATTCGCAGGCTCACTGCACTGTTCAGCTTTGAGCTTTCGAAGGCTCTGCGCTGGAAGTTCACGTATATCAGCTTTGCAATGGCCGCAGTCGGATGCGTTCTTGCGAGCATCCTGCCTGAGTACCTCCATCATTTCAAGGACGCGGAGATAAATGGCTACACGCTCACGGCGATAGTCGCTCACTACGCCGTTTTCCCCATCGGAGCGTTGTTGACCACGGTTTTTGCGGCCCTTGTCGTCGGACAGGAGTATTCCTGTCGGACACTGCCGACGCTCATGTCCGGGCCGGTTCGACGACTGGAAGTCGCAGCGGCAAAATTCGTCCTTGTGGCCGCATACGATCTCGCTCTTGTGGTCTTCATCTACTCTTTCTCAATGGTCATGACCGCCTTTGTGAACGGCTACGAGAAGGTCGTGATCGACACATCCACGAGCATCACGCTTGGTCAAGTATGGCCGATGTACGTCGCTGGCGCGATCTTCTCGACGATACCGCTAATCGCTGCATCGGCCGCCGTAATGGCCATCACGGTAATTGCAGAGAACCCCGGGACAGCTATCGGCGTTTCGATCGGTGGGGCTCTGCTCTTGTTCCTCCTGGGATTCTCGACGTTTCCCGACTACCTTCTTGTGACTTCATACTTCGGTACGGCGACCACCATGCTTCTGGACATGGGCGAGCAAATCGACGTCGCATGGTTTCCAGATATGATCGAAATGCTGCTTGTTTCGGCGGCCTATGTCGCAGTTTCCTTGGGGGTTTATGGCTTCGTGTTCCAGCGGAAAGACGCCGTATAAGGAGAGAATATGAAGCACTTGGCAGGACGCAGACGCTTTGCCGCTCTTGCACTCATTATCTTGCTCGCTCTGTTTGTTTGTCAGCAGAGTGTCGAAGCCAGGCTCGAGTTCCAGCCGCTTAATATCCCTGCAGGCGAGATGAAACTGCTGGATTTGGATGGAGATTCGCTAAAGGACATCGTGGTGCAGACCGACGGAGCCCTGCTGATTTTCTGGAATATCCCGGATACAGGTTTCCGCAATATGCCTGACGTGACGATTCGGGCGGAGTCGATGCTCTCAGAGGTCAGGGAGGATTTCACGATTGCTGACCTGAATGGTGATGGCCTGCTGGATGTGCTGCGGATCGGAAAAGCGAGAGCGGACGTATTTCGGCAGGGACCGGGGCGCCAATTCTCGAAAACCCCCACCCAGACAGTTGAGTTTTCCAGTACCGTGTGGTTCATAGATCTGGGCGATGTCCTGCCTGACCAGGGCATTGAGATTGTCACGATGGGTCCAAAAGGGGTCTGTGCATACGCCCAGGACGGGGCAGGGACCTACGGCCTTGCTCAAGCTCTTTTTCCGGATACGGCGTTCCTGAAGCAGATTGACGCTGAAATCTACACACGGCAATGGCCTTGCCCGTGGAATTTCTGTTTCGACGCTAACGGTGACAAGCTGGATGATTTCTTCGTTCCTGACATCAAAGCTGTGAGGCTGTTTCTCCAGGGACCTCGCGGGAAATTTGAGAAGCAATACGAATTGCGATCGCCGGTCGTGGCGGAGTTCACTACCGGCGGAGTCTCCGGAGGGGAGTTTAACTCCCTCGGATCAAATGAAGCTCCATACCTTTGGGCGGGGCTCCAAGCTCCTTCCCTTGCAGCGCGTGACCTGAACGGCGACGGGCGAAGCGATGTCGTCTTGGGTGACGTGTTCGGATTTCTGCAAAAGGCAGACGGTACTTTCCCTGAATACTCGGATTATCGCGCGGAGCGTATGCCTCCGAAGGACGAGGAGGACGTGCGCGTAGAGGAACTGGTGAATGAGTTCTGCGATGTCAATGGGGACGGGAACATGGACAGGGTCTCCCAGTATCGTCCGTGGAGCACCGGGGCCATGAAGAGCGAAGTCAAGATATTCCTTGGCAATGGCACGCGAAACGTCTACGCAATTGACCCTGACCGGGAAGTACCGGACATCAAGGTTGTCGGCTCGAACTTCCTGTTCGACGCGCCGCTTGTGGACCTGGATGGGGATGGGGCTCTTGATATCCTGATGTTCGATACGCCGTACAAGATTACCGAGGTCGCCAACTGGATCGAGGTCAACCGAGGAGAAGTGCGCGGCAGCGTTGACGTGTACTTCTTCGATAGGAAAAAGAACACCTTCCAAAGACGTCCCGGATACTCACGGAAGGTCGTTCTGAACTACGAAATCAAGACATTCGAGATCTTCCAGGCGAAGATATTCGATTACGTGCAAACGATGATGATCGTCAATTACGACTTCAATGGAGACTCGCTGAAAGACCTGGTGATCAGGGCACAGAGCGATGACCAGGGGGATTTGCTGCTGATTTTCGGCAATACGGGCAAGAGAGAAGAGCTGTTTACGGACCAGGCGATAGCCAATCTGCAGACGCCCAAGTTCCATTCGTATGAGGTAATGGACGTCAACTCCGACAAGGTGAATGACTTCATCCTGTACGATTCGTCGCACAGGCGTGTCGGCATCCTCCTGTCCTATTTCAAGAAGGGGCTTTAGCTTAGAGGCCCGGATTCACCCCGGGCGCCAATTTCGGCCGGGAGGCGAGCTTAACCCGCATATTCATCGGTTTTCCGTCACGCTTCACCACGACCTTCACGGAGTTCCCGGGGAATTTGTCCGCCAGAGCCGCAGTGAACTCGTCCGGAGAGTTCACCTGTTCGTCATCCACTTCGACGATGATATCGCCCGCCTTGATACCGGCTTTGTCGGCCGGACTTTCATTGACGACGTTTCCGACTATGACACCGGATCCGCCATTTGCGCCTACCGCGAGACCCATGTAGCCGGTGCCAGCCTTCATTTCCTCCTTGGGGTACTCAACCTTGACGGTGACCTTGTCGTTGCCGCGCTGGAGGACAATGGTTGCCGTGTTGCCAGGTTTTTCGCGGGATAGGCACTTCGTCAGGTCCACGCTGGATGAGAGCGGATTGCCATTGTAGGTAAGAAGAACGTCGTTGGCCACGATACCAGCTTTTGCCGCAGGGGAGTCCTCGTCAACTTCGAAGACGAGACAGTTCAGGGCTGCCATGGTGAGCTTGATTCCCAAAGATACCTTGATTTCGAAAATGCCACGGCCCTCGGACTTGACGAATTCCTTCCAGGTCTTCTCAAACTCGTCCAGAGTTTTGCCCGTCACCTGTTCGAGGCTGAAGATGCCGGTCGGGTCAGTGTCGAAGTTGTCCGTAAAGTGCGTGTAGAACTTCAGCAAACGTCCGGTCCGGTAGAGGTAGTTCATGATCAGTTGCGAAGCAGCGTAGCAGAAGCCGGCATTGGCCATGTACTGTTGAGGATTGAAGTTCATCACCTTGCGCAGGGGAATATAGTAGGGTGTGTCAAGGACATTGTACATGGTCATCAGCCGGAATCCCATTTTCGGATAAAGCTGAGCCCCCCCACGAGGCGCGGAGTTCTCGTACAAAGTCGAAAATCCCTCGATAATCCAGAGGGGATGCTCCTGTCCCAAGGCTTCCTGATCAGCGAAGTGAAGGGCATGTGTGTACTCATGCACGAGGGTTCCCTCGCCAACATTGAGGTCAACGAAGAGCAGCTTCGAGTCTGGCATGAAGACGCCGAGGTAGTTCATCGGAGGGAAGTGCTTGTTGTACTCATCCTTGCTGGAAGGGCAGAGGACCAGGTTGAAAATCTCGGGCTGATTTCTGAACAGGTAACTGGAATGATTGAGGTTTACCCGGTGGATGATGTCCATCAGGCGCTGGTAGCGTTCCTCCGGGACGTCACTGACGAAGATCACCCGATCCTTGGGGTATACATTGACCTTGTAGTACTGGCCGTAGTAGGTCTTCGTCTTCTCGACGCGCTTGTCGTTGGCGATCTTGTAGAATTTTCGCTTGGAGGCCATTAGACCCTTGAATTTGCCTGTGTTACGGATCGACTCCAAGTCGGGATCCTTGAGAACATAGGCAAAATCGATGAACCCGTTCTCAAAGGCCTTCTCAAGGTAATTCAGAGCGTTTCCCTTGTCGCCAATCAGGGCAGCGCAACACGCGGCGGCGTACCAACATCTGGCGTCATCAGGGACGGCCTTCACTATCTGCAGGAATACGGCAAGAGCCGCCTTGTAATCCCCGCTATCGTACAGGTCCGAGCCCTTCTGAAGGAGACGGTAGTACTCCTGCTGGGTGATGCCACTGTTGACGTCTTCAGCGGTGAGACAAGGATTGACAGTGAGCAGTGTCAAACAGAGAAGAGAAAGGGAAAGTAGGATTTGCCTCATTTGACCTTCCGCTGATGTGAATTCCGAGCATTCAGACGCCGAAGGAGCTACTTGGTTGTCTCTTTTGCAGTGAGAGGGGCTATCTCGATGAAGACGATCTCCGGCGGACAGAAGAAACGGATTCTCGGGACTGTGCCCCCAACCATGCCGAGACCCTTGGTGACAACAACGTTCATGTTCTCGCGCAAAAAGTGACCGTAAGGGTACAACTGCCCGAGGTCACTCGGGACGAAGATGTTCTCTTTGAACGGGAATCTCACCTGTCCACCATGGGTGTGTCCGGACAAGTACAAGTCAAAGCCAAAAACGGCAGCAGCGGCTATGTAGTCAGGCGAGTGCGTCAGAAACACCCTGAAGCTGTCCGAAGGGGGGGCTGTGAACAACGTGATGTCGGACCCGCTCCAGGCCTTTCCGAGAAGTTGGATCTCGGCACCATCGACGGAAAAAGGCATAGTCGCATCGTTGACAGACGTGATCCCGCACTTCTTGTAGAAGGTGATGTCGGCGACCGGATCGACATTGCCCAGACAGCCGTATCGCTTCTGGCAATTTAGTCGCCGGAAGAACTCCTCGGGAATTGCGGTCTGCGGTTCGGTTATCATGTCGCCCCCGACAAATATCACTTGGGGAGCGAACGAGTTGATTGCCCCGATTGGCCCTCCGGAGAATTGATCCGCCTCGGTATCCGGACCGGTCTGCCTGAGGATATCGACTCCGGTCACCGGCCAATCCAGGTCGGACAGGAAGACCATGCGGATGTTCTTGGTTATCTTGGAGGACTCAAATGTGTAGCGGGGATAGGTCAACTGAGATGGCTCAACATAGTTGGCGTAGAGGAACGTGACGATTATGAGGAGGGCAAAAGAGTGGACTGTAAGCACGAAAAAGCCGGACCGGCCCGCGAAAATGGAGTCCGTGCGCAGCATGAATCTCAAGTAGATGCCACGCGAGAAGAGATAAAACGACAACCCCAAGAACAGCATGATTACCATGGCCATCCCTGAAGCGAGGAGTATCTGCGATGCACTTAACATATACGGTTCATTGTACACTGACGTTTGCGAATATCAAGCAATTCCACGAAAGCGGAATTCCCGATCGCAGAACTGAGGTACGGGCTGGCCGCAAAGACAGAGGCGAAGGAAGAGTGCAAGGCGCTAAGGAAGTAGGTTGTTCGCACGGTGTGTTCAGAATCCTGGTTACGTTTAGTGCACAGGGATGCTGGTGCTCTGCTTGAGCAGATTGGGAGCAGAGACAGAAAAAAGCGCAGCTTGCGCTGCGCTTGTATAACTGGAGCCACCACTCGGATTCGGACCGAGGACCTACGCTTTACGAAAGCGTCGCTCTACCGACTGAGCTATGGTGGCGAAGCGGTGAAAGTATAGGTAGTTTTCCCGTTTGTAAAGGTCACGTGCGGGTGAAATAAAACGGGTGGGCCGAAGTGGCCCACCCGGAAGTTGCACGATGTTGCTTAAGCCTTGGGCTGAACCGAACCAGCCTTCACCTTGTTGAGGCGAAGGGCGAGTCTGCTCTTGATCCGGCTGGCCTTATTCCTGTGAATAATGCCCTTTGCAGCTATCTGGTCCACCCTCTTGCAGGTGGTGGAAAGCTCCTTGTTGACGTCGGGTGTGTTACCCTCGATCGCGACGAGGCACTTCCTCAGCTTGGTCTTTAAAGCGGACTTGAACGATTTGTTGCGCGCCTTGCGGGTCTTGTTCTGGCGCTGTCTCTTAAGAGATGAGATCGAATGAGCCATCATTCCTCCTGAAAAGCTCCTGAAAAGGCGTCACTTTATACTGGGTTTTGCACGCATCGCCTCAATTT
>JBAZOJ010000069.1:0-14182 GCA_041648755.1 Candidatus Brocadiia bacterium | reverse complement strand
GGTCTATGACGTAAGCGAGCTTCTCGGCATCGAGCCCGGCCTTGTCGTAAATGTAGCCGGAGGAATCGGACAGGGTGACGACCTTGGCGCCATACGCATTGCACTTCTGCACTGCGTACTGTGCCACATTGCCGGACCCGGAAATCGCAACGATCTTGCCCTTGAGGGAGTCGTTGCGGTAATTGAGCATTTCCTCGGCAAAGAAAACGGTGCCGTAGCCGGTGGCTTCGGGACGGATGAGGCTGCCGCCCCAACTGAGTCCCTTGCCCGTGAGAACGCCGGTGAATTCATTGGCGAGCTTCTTATACGTGCCGAACATAAAGCCGATTTCGCGGCCGCCCACGCCGATATCGCCGGCCGGAACGTCCGTGTTGGCACCGATATGGCGCCACAACTCGCCCATAAAGGCTTGGGTGAAACGCATGACTTCGCCGTTGGATTTGCCCTTCGGGTCGAAGTCGCAGCCGCCCTTGCCGCCGCCCATAGGAAGAGTGGTCAGCGAGTTCTTGAATACCTGCTCGAAGGCGAGGAACTTCAGGATGCTCAGGTTGACCGACGGATGGAAGCGCAGTCCGCCCTTGTAGGGTCCGATGGCGCTGTTCATCTGGATGCGGTAGCCCTTGTTAACCTGAACTTCGCCCTTGTCGTCCACCCACGTGACGCGGAAGAGGATTACCCGCTCGGGCTCGGCGATGCGCTCGAGGATCTTCGCTTCCATGTACTTAGGGTTCTCGAGAAGGAACGGCCACAGTGTCGTGGCGACCTCGAACACAGCCTGATGGAATTCCGGCTGGCCCGGGTTCTTCGCCTTGATCATGGTCATGAAATCATCGACTGTCTTGATCATTCAGCCTCCTTAAGCGGATTTGGGTTGCGTCTGCTTGCCGCCGTGGAATTGCCTGCACCGTGGGCCGATGGACTGCGGATCTCGGACAGAATGCCCGACAGGCTTCCGGCGTCGTCATATTGTCAGAACCCGTAATGGTATCCTCAGTTAAGTGCTTGTCAACTTTCGTGCAGCGTTTTGCCCGAGCCCGGCTGGCATTCTTTGAAGGCAATTATTTGCCGAGTCCCATCCGTGTTGTACAATGACCGTATGCGTTTTGCCATCCTCAAGCATTTCCGGAACCTGTTCAACCGACAGAACCCCGTCAGCCTGCGCAAGCGGATGAAACTCGCCAATGGCAAAGCCCGGCGTTTCATGTCAGCTATGCTGGCCAGGGATATTCTCTCTGATCTGCGCGATCTGCGAAAGGGCAGGTGCATTCGATGCGGAACCTGCTGCCAACTGCTCTACGAGTGCCCCAACCTCTCATACGACGAGCGCGGCGACGCCGTCTGCAAAATCCACGAGAGCAAGCCGCTTATCTGCGATTTGTTCCCCTGTACTCCGAAGGATCTGACTGATCGCGATATCGTCAATCCCCTGCAGAAGTGCGGTTATTCCTTCGCTTCCGAAGCCGATAAGATCAGCGCGAAGATGGGTTTGGCCCGCATGATTTTCCGGTTCAGGAGGCGCAACGGAAAACAGAAGAGCAAGGGTTAGCGGGATGGCTCTTCGCGCAACGAACGCCGTCATTGACTTGACCGCAATTCGCAACAACATCGCACAGATCAAGTCCTGCCTTCCGCAAAACTGCAAAATCCTGGTGGTGGTCAAGGGAAACGCTTACGGGCTCGGGGCCGTCCCCATCTCTAAGATGCTTGGCCGCGTTGGGGTTTCCTATCTTGGTGTGGCGGCTTTGTCGGAAGCCGTGGAACTGCGCAAACAGCAAATAGGCCTGCCGATCCTCATGTTCACGGAGGGCTTCATCGCGGAATACGGCGAATTGCTGCAGAACAACGTTACTCAGACCGTGTTCAGCTTCAAGAAAGCGCACGAGATCGACATAGTCGCGGGAGCGACCGACAAGAGAAGCGACATTCACCTCAAAGTCGACACCGGCATGGGAAGAGTCGGCTGTCCGTATGACGCCGCTTTCGACACCGTAATGATGATCATAAGGGAACTGGAGCACACTTTCCTTGAGGGCATCTACACTCACTTCCCCGTCGCGGAGGAGCCAACCGACGGCGACAATGATGCTTTTACCCTGCGCCAGATCGATATGATGAGCAAGCTGCGCAGCAGGCTCGCGGCCGAAGGCGTGCATATTCCCATCTTTCATTGCGCAAACTCCGGCGGTGTGCTAAACTATCCAACGGCGGCGTTCGACATGGTGCGCGTGGGTATTGCCGCGTACGGATGCCATCCGTCCAGTCAGGGCCGACGGTTGAAGCTGGAACACGCGGTAACTTTCAGAACCAAGGTGATTCACGTGAAGCGAGTGCCCGCAGGGATGTCAATCAGCTACGGTCGGAAGTACGTGACCGGCAAAGAGACTACAATCGCCACCCTCCCTGTCGGATACGCCGACGGCTATCCTCGTGCACTGTCCAGCTTGGGCAAGGTCCTTATTCATGGCAAGGAGTACCCGGTTGCGGGGCGCGTTTGCATGGATATGCTGATGGTGGACGTGGGAGACGGCCCTGTAAAGGTGGAGGACGAAGCCGTCCTTTTTGGTCGGCAGGGCAATGCTTCTTTGAACTTGGAGGATATCGCGAGATCGATTGGGACCGTTCCTTACGAGATTATCTGCCGCATAGCGCCGCGAGTGCCCCGCATTCATGTGGGACACGAAGAGAT
This sequence comes from Candidatus Brocadiia bacterium, assembly GCA_041648755.1. Classification (GTDB taxonomy): domain Bacteria; phylum Planctomycetota; class B143-G9; order B143-G9; family B143-G9; genus JBAZOJ01. The sequence goes on along the minus strand of JBAZOJ010000069.1, from coordinate 11,496 downwards.
TGACCTGTAGGAGGCCGAATGGGCGATACGCACATTCATCATAAGCTCAGACCTTACATTTCCGCCGAGGAAATCAAGACGCGAGTCGAGCAAATGGCCGATTCGCTCACGAAGGACTTCGTCGGGCTCGAAGACAAGACTGTCATCCTCTGTATCCTCAAGGGCGCTTTCGTGTTCCTTGCGGATCTGATCCGCAATATGCCCATAAGCATCCCCGTCGAGTTCTGCCGAGCCTCAAGTTACCACGACGAAATTGAGTCCCAGGGCAAGGTGGACCTGATCCTTCCTCCACTGGACAAGATGGCTGGCAAGTTCGTCATTATAGTGGAGGATATTGTCGACACCGGGATCACGATGAACGCGCTGGTTCGGGAGCTTGAGCGGTTCGGGGTGAAGAAGGCCGTGGTCTGCGCTCTACTGTCGAAGCCATCCAAGCGGAAGATCGACGTCAAGATACACTACCTCGGGTTCGAGGTGCCTGACCTGTTCATCGTCGGATACGGATTGGACTACGCCTCGCATTACCGCAACCTGGACCACCTTGCCGTTGTCCAGCGCACCGACATTTAGGTTTTCGAACCGCCACGGGCGGGTTTGACTTACCCGGATTTATGGTCTATACTTCGGGCGAACGACAAAACCGAACACTGTATGCACTCAAGGAGAGTTATGAAAGGCAACGAGAAACTGATCGAGAAGCTCAACTTCCTGCTGGCCGACGAACTGACGGCCATCAACCAGTACATGGTTCATTCGGAAATGTGCGCCAACTGGGGTTACGACAAGCTCCACCACGAACTTGAAAAGCGCGCCGTTGATGAAATGAAGCACGCCGAAATGCTCATCGCGCGCATACTGTTCCTCGAAGGTCTGCCCGTTGTCAGCCATCTCAACCCCATTCACATCGGGGCTGAAATCCCGAAGATGATGGATAACGACCATAAGGCCGAGTCCGGGGCTGTGAAGGGCTACAATGACGCTATCAAGCTGGCGGTTACCGTTGGCGACAACGCCACCCGCGAGATGCTTGAGGGCATCCTCAAGGACGAAGACCGGCACATAGACAAGATCGAAGAGAACATCGACCAGATCACCCAGATGGGCATCCAGATTTATCTCGTCTCTATCAAGTAAGCGAGGCTGTTTCGCTCAGAGGTCGTTCGCCGCCCCGCCATTTTCGGCGGGGCGGTTTGCCCTCAGGGCGGGAGCAGGAGGAAATCAGTGCGACGGCAGCTTGTTGTTCTTATGTGCACCTTCATCCTGGCAGTTGCATTGCAGGGGGCTTTGACGGCCGAGAAGGCCAAAGAACCCGACGCAGCCACCCGCAAGGCCGAGGCGCTCCAGATAATGGCCGACCTGGAGAAGTGTTACGTATTCTTCGACCTCAAGGGAATCCGCAAGGATTGGGAAGACAGCAAGAAAGAATGGAAGAAGCGGGCCGAAAAGCTCCCAAGCGATGTGGAGCTTATCGACCTCGTCTCCGATATGATCGCCTGCCTGCGCGATGGGCACATGGGATTCTCCAAGCTCAATGTCAAGATGCCCGAGCGGGAAGGGAACTTCTTCTCCGGCCTGTATTTCGGCGAAATTGACGATAAGCGCGTTTGCATCGTGAACGACGCTTCAACCCTCTATGGTGCCGCCAAGCCCGGGGCGGAAGTCGTGGAAATTGACGGCAAAAATGCCCGCAAGTGGCTTGATGACGCATCCGCCGCCCTGTGGAAGGTTGGAGGGTCGTTTTCGAGCCCCCAGAGGGCCGCGATGATGGTCTGGCGCTGGGGGCTTATGGGCCCCAAGGGCGAGGCGCACAAGATAACGGTTCTTGTGAACAAGCAGAAAAGCACATTCGCCACTGAGAATAAGTACGCCTGCCGTGTTTACCCGGAGACGTTGCCCAAAGTAGCCGACCTGAAGGAAACGAAGGACCGGGACGTTCGCTTCAAGGACCTTGGCGATGGCATTGCGTACTTGTGGGTTCGCAGCCTTTCCGGCGGAACAGATGGTGCAATTGGCGAAGCCTTGGGTGGGCTCGCGGGCACCAAGGGCGTGATTGTGGATATCAGCGATAACGGCGGCGGAGGCGGGTACAAGCTCGACAGCCTGGTTCCGTTCAAGGGCAAAGTGGCCGTCCTTATTTCCCCTCGCTGCTTCTCGGCGGGTGAGACATACGCGCGCGATCTCGCGAAAGGCTGTGGTGCGCGGCTGTTCGGCGCGACCACGGCGGGTTCGTCCAGTGAAAAGGCCGAATACGAGCTTCCCCGCGGCCTCGGCTCGATCACCTATTCCACTCGTTCGCGCAGTGGCATCACACGCAACATAGAGTTCTATGGCATCGAGCCCGACGAGCGAGTATTTTTCGATCCGTCTGACTTGGCCAAGGGCGATTCGACCATGGCAAAGGCCGCCGTGAAGTGGCTCAAGGGAGTCATGAAGTAGGGGGCGGCCGGATCTGAGCAGAAGGCTCGGAAGAGCCGATAGGCCGTGAGCAAAGTCGAACGGAGGAGTCTTTCCACGACCGCTTCGGCGGCGAGGCCGAAGAACGAGCCAAGGACACTAAGGATCACGAAGGGAAAGCCCTTTTCGAGGCCCGGAAGAATTTATCCGCGAATAAACGCTAATGGACGCGAAGAGGACAAAGCCTTTGCGTGGCCCAAGAAGAGCAACCATTATGGGTTCGGAGGAAGCCGTTGCGAAGGAGAAGCCGTTACCCCGGCGAGCCCGCAGCGAGTGCTCACCCTACGGGGGGAAGCTGGGCTTGGGCATAGCGCCACGCACCCGCTTGGCGACTTGTCCTCCGGAGGCGCGGCGAAGGAGAGTGGCATTGGCCTGCAAGGCCGTTCTTAACGTAGTCGCGCTCAGCGCGACCGACTCCAACAAGGTCCGCATAAGGAGGATCCGCCCGTCTATCGGGTGAAGAGGTGTGGGCTTGAAACCACGCCCCTCCTTAAGGCAGAACCCTTCATCGACAGGCTGGAAGCCTATCCTACGCACAGAAAAAGGGGCGCTTGCGCGCCCCTGGGATTTCGTAGCACGAAGCGCGCCGCGCTTCGTTAATTTGCGCCCGTTCAGGTGACGCAGGCGGCCTGGCGGGCCTTTTCCACAAACACCCATTCGGCGTCGGGGGCGTTGGCTTTTACCTTGGGCGGTGCGGGGAAGCGGGTGATGCCGTCGAAGGAAGCACGCTCGATAAGCCCGTACTGGGACATATCGCTGGCCTGGGCCGGGTCAACTTTGCGCAGGTCCTGCTCGGCGGGGTAGGGGTACACGCGGTAACGCGCCATCCCCGCATAGCACAGAGAGCCCGCCGCGGCGACGAACAGAATTGCGGCCAGAACCAAGCGGAGTTTTCCACTCATTGCATCTTCTCCCAATGGATTATAGCATACTCGGAACGCCCATGGCCTTGCGGACGCGGGCAATTGTAGATCCTGCGACCTCGCGAGCCCTGTTTGCTCCGTCGGCCAGCACCTTGTCAACGTAGGCGGAGTCTTTTTCAAGAGCCTCGCGCCTGCGCCGGGCTTCACCGAAGTAATCGAGGATTCGACCCAGCAGCAGCTTCTTTGCATCGCCGTAGCCAAGTCCGCCCGCCAGGAAGCGGCCGCGCATCGCCTCGACATCTTTCTTAGACGCCATAAGCTTGTAGATGTTGAACACGTTGTTGGTGTCCGGGTCCTTGGGCTCCTCAACGCTGCGCGAATCAGTGACGATTGACATCACGATCTTCTTGAGTTCCTTCTCAGGCGCGAAGATGTCGATCGCGTTGCCGTAGGACTTGGACATCTTGCGGCCATCCACTCCCGGGACCGTGGCGGAATCGTCAAGAATGTAGGACTCCGGAACGCGCAGCACTTCGCCGTACACCTGGTTGAACTTGATGGCTATGTCGCGCGCGACCTCTATGTGCTGGCGCTGGTCTTCGCCCACGGGCACGATGTCGGAGTCGAAGATGATGATATCCGAAGCCATCAGCACGGGATATGCGAACAGGGCGTGCGTGGGTATGATCCCCTGGCCGACCTTGTCCTTGTAGGCATGGCAGCGCTGGAGCAGGCCGAAGGAAGTCTGGCAGGACAGGTACCACGACAGTTCGGTCACCTGTGGGACATCGCTCTGGCGGAACAGCGTGGCCTTGGCCGGGTCGAGCCCGAGAGAGAGGAAGCTGAGTACCACTTCGCGCGTGTTATCTTCCGCCACAGCGGGATCGGTCTGCGTTGTAAGGGCGTGCAGGTTGGCCACGAAATAGAAGCCCTGCGTGGTGTCCTGCAGCCGAATGAACTGCCGGATCGCACCGAAGTAGTTGCCGATGTGCAATTTGCCTGAAGACTGGACGCCTGAGAGACTTCGCATAGACGCTCCAAATACCGAGTTTGCTGGAACTTACCCGCTAATTCTATAGAATTTCCCACGGAATGAAAACGATACCCAACGTGTTCCTTCAAGTGCCCGGCTACAACTGCTTCGGCTGCGCCCCCCATAACAAGAACGGCCTGCAGTTGACTTTCACCGGCCACGACGACGGAAGAACCACCACCGAATTCACGCCAGAGAGCCACTTTTCGGGATTCCCGGGAGTTTGCCACGGCGGGATCGGAATGGCAGTTTTGGACGAGCTTTGCTTCTGGGCCGCTTTCCACGTGTATAATCGATTCGGCTTCACAACCCGGATGGACTTCCGCCTCAGACGACCCGTTCCCGTCGGCGAAAAGCTAATTGCCGAGGCTCGCGTTATGAGCAAGAGCGGGAGGCTCGTGAAAATGTCCGCCGTCATCAGGCGAGTGGACTCAGACGAGGCGTTGATCGGGGGCGAAGTCACGTACTACCTTGCAGACAAGGCGACGTGGGAAAAAGTCACCGGCGGGCCCGCGCACGAAAGCATCCTCCCCTACATCGACTGAACGACCAGGCTCGCCTCAATCAAAGAGAACCGGAGCGCAAATTGCCTCAACCATCGCTTGAAGACCTCGCGAAGAGAAGGAAATCCGCCGAACGCATTGCGCGTTCCGCTGGAGAGCTGCTGCGCAAGTACTTTGCCGGGAGCTTCGACGTGCGATTCAAGAGCGCGGTTGACCCCGTTACTACCGCGGATCTCGCAAGCGAGAAGCTCATCGCCGCAATGCTGGCCGAGGAATACCCCGGGGAACTGCTGATTTCCGAGGAAGAGCACGCGCGGCAAGGGACGCCCGAAGCCTTCTGGCTCGTGGACCCGCTCGACGGCACCGTGAACTTCTCCCACCGGCTCCCCTGGTTCAGCGTGGCCATTGCATACGTTGCCGGTGGAGTGCCGCAGGTGGGCGTTGTGTACGCGCCCGAAGCCGGGCTACTGTTCTCGGCCGCAAAGGAGCAGGGCGCAACGCGTAACGGCGAGCAGATTTCAGTTTCGGGGACATCGAATATCCAGCGGGCCATTGTCGCCACGGGCTTCCCGTACGACAAGGCGGATTCGAGGCGGAACCTGGCCGAGCACGACCGGGACGTTCGCCGGATGGGCTGCGCGAGCCTCGACATCTGCATGGTGGCGTGCGGCGTTTTCGACGCCTATTACGAGTTCGGGCTCGGATACTGGGATTTTTCGGCCGGTTGGCGCATCGCACAGGAAGCGGGCGCGACCGTCGCAAAGCCGGATGGCGGGCCGCCGGAGGTGTTCGCCCACGAGTTTCTGTGCACGACTCCATTAGTATTTTGCCGCACCGTGGCAATAATCAACGGCAGGGAGTAGATATATGATAGTAGGAATTGTCGGGTTGCCCCGAAGCGGTAAGACAACCGTGTTCAACGCCATAACGGGCTCGAACGCCCCGGTGGATACGTTCACCGGCGCGGAGACCACGCACACAGCGACAGTGTGGGTACCGGATGCGCGGCTGGAGAAACTGCGCGAGGTGTGCCACCCCAAGAAGTACACGCCGGCATCCATCCAGTTCCGGGATTTCTCCATCGTCAGCGGGGAAGGATCCGAGAACAGGGACAAGAACCCGCAACTTTTCGCCGCCGTTCGCGAGGTTGACGCCATCGTCAAGGTCGCGCGGGGCTTTCCCTCCATTGACGGGACGGCGCCGAACCCTGAGGACGACTTGGACAGGATCGGGACCGAGTTCCTCTTTGCCGATCTGGAGATCATCGAGAAGCGCATAGACAAGCTTGAGAGGTCAACGAAGAAGCCGCACATCAATCTGGAGCAGGAGAAGCGCGAGTTGGAACTTCTCAAGGTCTGCCATCAGCACTTGCTGGACGAGCGGCCAATCTCCGAGATCCACATGAACGAAGAGCAGGACAAGCTGGTCCGCGGGTTCCGCTTCCTCACGCAAAAACCCGTGATCGTAATCTTGAACAGCCCGGACGAGGGCAGCGACATGGCTCCTGCGCTGGCGAAGACCCATCCTTCGGTGGTGGATATGCGCGGAAGGCTGGAAATGGAAATCGCCCAGCTCCCGCCCGATGACCGCAAGATGTTCATGGACGATATGGGCATCACTGATGCGGCCTCGGCTCGCATTGTTCGGGCTTGCTACGGTCTTCTTGGCCTGATATCGTTTTTCACCGTCGGGCCGGACGAAGTCCGGGCCTGGACAATTGGCGCGGGCGAGCACGTGGTCAAGGCGGCCGGGACGATTCACACCGACCTTGCCAAGGGCTTCATACGGGCCGAGGTCATCAACTTCGCTGACACTGCTCCAGTTGGTCACGACTTCAAGAAAGCGCACTCCACCGGCCTGACGAGACTTGAAGGCCGGGAATACCAGGTTCGCGACGGCGACATTATCGAGATCCGCTTCAACATATAGGGAAAGGCAAAGCCATGGCTTGTGCAAGAAGGTTGTTCCCCGCTGCCATTCTGATGCTCGTCCTCATGGCGGGCTGCTCACCCAGCGAGATGATGTTCTCGGCGAAGCTGCCGGGCGAGTATCGTTCCGCAGTAGAGAAGGTGATCGCGCAGAGTGGCGAGAACGGCGCGGAATTGCGCAAGTTCATCCTTCGCTTCGAGTCCGATCCGCCAAAGCTGCATGCAGCCTGTTTCCTTGTTTCCAACATGCCTCTGTCCGATTCCGCCAGCATGTCTGCGGATGACCTGGCTGAACATATCGACTATGCATTCGAGGCCCGGCAAAGGATGCCCTGGGGCCACAAGATACCCAATAACATCTTCCTGCACTACGTGGTGGCGCATCGCAGCAGCCAGGAGCCCCCGCAGCGCTTCAGGGCGCAGTTCTTCAATGACCTGGCGCCCCGGCTCGAAAAGTGCGCATCGATGGATGAAGCCGCGCTCGAGATCAACAAATGGTGCTTCCTTCAAGCGACGTACAAACCATCCTCTCCAAGGGACCAAGGGCCGCTGACGACCATTGCGCGCGGGTGGGGACGTTGCGAGGAAGAGATGATCCTGTACATTTCGGCCGCGAGGAGCTTGTGCATCCCCGCCAGGCAGGCCTATACGCCGAGTTGGCAGTTCTCCAACAGCAACCACGCATGGGTGGAAGTATGGACAGATGGCGGATGGAAGTACCTGGGCGCCTGCGAGCCCGACGTGCGCCTGAACAGCGCATGGTTCTCCGGGTCTGTCCAGAGGGCAGCAATCATCATTTCTTCCGCATACGGCGAAGTGGCTGAGTCAGACGAGAACGTGTACAGGAAGGGAAAGGACTACACGAGCATCAATTCGACCGCCTACTATACATCCACGGCCAAGGTCGAATGCGAGGCCGTCGGCGCTGATGGAATGCCCCTGTCGGGCGCGAACGTCTTCGCCGCCGTGTTCAACAACGGCACTTTCAGCCCGGTGGCCAGGATCATCCTGGACAAGAAGGGCAGGGGCGAAATGGAATTTGGCCCTTGCACGCTGCTTTTCACCTGCGCGCGGGATGGCAGGACGGATTACGAGTTTGTCAGAATCAATCCGCCCGAGGTTGCCACGGTGAAGCTGGATCTTTCCAGAAACCGTCTGCCAAGCGGCAACCTGTGGATGCGCTTCGGCGCGGGACTTCCGCCGCTTGGCGTGGTCGCGCCCAAGCCCTGCTGGACCCCCGAGCAACTGGGAGCCGAGACCGGGCGGCTGGCTGCATTCCGCGAGGCGCGATTCGTTGGTTACAAGCAGAGCATCGCCGCGTTTCTCGGCAAGTCGAGCGAGGAAATGGAGACCGACCCGCTGGCAAAGGCGATGCTGACGGCTGGCGCAAACTGCTCCGAGTTGATGAAGGCGATAGCGCAGGCGCCGCCCGAGATCGCTGCGGTCCTCAAGGAGTACATTTCCCGCATGGAAGACAAGGACCTATTGGAGACCGATGCGGGATCGCTGCTGAATGAGGTTACCACCGCCTGCGCCGCGCGGGATGCCGCAGGCAAGGTCCTCAACCTGACCTACGACGACAACACCTTCTTTGACGCGGTGCTGAACAACCGCATCGGCTACGAGGGCCACTCATGCTGGCGCCCGGAGTTTGTCCGGCGATTCTCGGTCTATGCCGAGGCGGATATCCTCCTGACTGCTCTTCGCGTGAACGAGTACACGTCATTGCTGTACAAGACCGAACGCGGCGTCCTGGGCTCGATAATGAGTCCCGTGGAAATCGCCCGGACATCTTACGTCACCAGCGACATGGAGCGCTCGATCGCCGGAGTGGCCATTCTCAGGGCTCTCGGCATTCCCGCGCGCTACGTCGAGGAGATGGATTTCGTGGAGTTCTTTGATGGCAAGGAATGGCAGCCGCTTTATCCCGCGGATCCGTCAGCTTTGGGCAACAAGAAAGCTACCGGTGGGGCCGAAGCACGTTACGCCGAGCCCTGCACGGTCACGATTGGCTTTACCGAGAAGGGCCTTCCGAAGCCTAAGGGGATCGATTACATTGATCACTTCAGCATTTCGAAATTCACTCCGGACGGGTTCTTCAGGTTCGTGATCCCGGAAGGGGACTATGACGAGAAGACCGGACTGTTCGAGCTTAAGCTGCCGCCTGGCGACTACTTCATCTTATCCGGGCCGCGCAACAATATCGGCGAACCGTATGTGACTGCGATTCCCTTTACGGCCGAAGCAGGCGCGAAACTGACGTACACAATCGCCTGGGACATCCCTGAAGAGGCCCCGCTGCCGAAAGCACATGCGCTCGAAGTGCTTCCCGTGTTGTCAGTATCCACGGTTGACGGGCTTCGCTTCGATCTACATGAGCAATTCAAGAGCGGAAACATGGTCATCCTGACGTTTTTCGATCCCGCGTCCGAGCCCTGTGTTTCAATGATGCCCGCCATTGGCGCACTGCTCGGACGAAAAGGCATCAGCGTGCTGGGCATTGGGATGGGTGATAACGCGGAGGTTTTCAGGTCCTTTGTCGAGCGAACCTGCAAGGGGCTTCCTTACGTGCTGGATCCCCAAGGCAGCATCGCAAAAGCTTTCGGGATAGGCGGGAAACTCCCTGCAATCATCATCATCGGGAAAGACGGCAAGCTGGTGATGTGGAGCGAAGGCATCAACCGGGAGATTGCTGACCTTCTGGACCGGGCCCTGAGGTAGTAGGCACGATCGAACCGACGACCACGGGGAAGCGTCCCGAGGCGGACTTCCTGACGTCCCTGATCACCCGCCCGTCCGACAGTTCAATGATTCGATCGGCGTGCATCGCGATATCGGGCTCGTGGGTGACAAGGATAACCGTGGCGCCGAAATCGCGGTTCAGCTTGGTGAACAGAGACATGATTTCCTCGCTGACCCTTGTATCAAGGTTACCGGTGGGCTCGTCGGCGAGGACAATAGACGGGGAATTGACGAGAGCCCGCGCGATAGCGACTCTCTGGCACTGACCGCCGGACAGTTCGTTAGGCCGGTGGTACATCCTGTCCAGCAAGCCGACCAGGGTCAACGCTTCTGTTATGCGCACATGGCGCTCTTCGCTGGAAACCCCTGCATAGAGCAAAGGCAGCTCAACGTTGTGAAACGCGGAGTAGCGAGGCAGCAGGTTGAACGTCTGGAATACGAATCCGATGCGCGAGTTGCGGATACGGGCGAGGTTGGCGTCCGAGAGCCGACTGACTTCAAATCCCTCGATAAAGTATTGTCCGGACGAGGGCGTGTCGAGGCAACCGAGGACGTTCATCATCGTGGACTTGCCGGAGCCCGAGCGACCCATTATTGAAACATACTCGCCGCGTTCGATGGTGAAGGAAACGCCGTTGAGGGCGTGGATGTCAACCGTGCCCATCCTGTACGTCTTGACGATATCGATCAACTCGAGCATGTGGCCCATCTGTCAAAGCCTCCTCGCAGCGAACGGAGCATTGGACGCTCCGGACCGCTCGATGTTGCCCTTAGCCGGGGATGAACGGCTTCTCTGCGTTGTTGTACTGCTCGTGCAACTTGAGAAGCCTTTTCACGAGCCTTTCAGGGTCGGTATCGAAGATTATCTTGCTTCCGGTTGGCTTGTGAATGACGCGGATGATGGTCCGTATTTCGTCCACGATCCCGCCAGTGCCTTCCAGTATTCCGATTATTTTTCCCTGGTCGTACGCGATCGCGAATTCGCCTAATGTTCCGCTACGGCCGCCGCAGATTACCACCATGTCGCAGGACTGGATATTGGTCACCTCGCGGCCCATGAAGCCGCTTCCCGTGAAGATGATAACATCGTGGTAATAGCGTGGCGAAGTATAGCGGCTGACGTGTTCTCTTTCGCTTTCCGCAGGGGAAATGCCCAGAGTGAGGCCGCCCTCGGCCTTTGCCCCGCGCACGGATTCAAACGGAAGTCCGGGACAGGCGCCGGTCAGAGTGACGCATCCTGCCCGGGCAATCGCCTGTCCGAGCAGAAACGCCTTTCGCATGGCTGCCTGACTCATCGGCCCGCTGGCCGAGCCCATGACGCCGACGACTATTTTCCTGCCTGGAAGCTTGGGGCTGTTGACAACCGTCATTTGTTGTCCTGGGACTTGGATTTGATGAACTCGTCACTTTTGCGGGAGAAGTCCCTTGCCTTCTTCACCGCCTCAGCCGCATCGGCTTTTTCCTCAGGGAAAAGAGTGAACACAGCGGCGTGGTCATCGCGTATCGTCCAAGGCACGATGTTCTCAGAGAAGAAATCAATGCCGGGCTTGTCATACATAGGGGCTTTGAGCGCCAGAGTGCCGAGAAGGGTTGTGTAGCCTTCCTTGACTATGCGGATGTGATGATTGCCATAGTAGGTGAAGGCGAGCGACAGGGGGGTGTTCCCGACGAGCTTACCGTCCAGAAAAACTTCCGCGCCCGAAGGGATGCTCTCGATGGTGACGGTTCTCTTTACGCAGCCTGCAAGCAGGACCAAAGCGACCAGCAGGATTGTGGCTGATGTGCGGAGCATCATATCTCGATTATATCTACCGTGTCGCCTTGTGTATCCCAAATCGCGACGGTTGATCTTCCGGTCAGGTAGCCGCAACTCTCCCCGGGGTTTATCAGAAGCCCGTTTTTCTTCGATGTCACGTTTACCAGGTGGTCGTGCCCGTATATCCCTGCGAAGGGCTTGCGGGCAGGGATTTCCG
>JBAZOJ010000068.1:0-14488 GCA_041648755.1 Candidatus Brocadiia bacterium | reverse complement strand
GATGTCTCTGCGCGACAGCAGTGGTGAAGCTCCGCGAATGGTAGCGGAGGCGGGTGACAGCGCGCGCAGCGATCCTGAGGCCAATCCCGCAATGGAAGAGTCACCTGCCGCGAGCCCCCTGAAGAACGAAGGTCGCGTCTTCAGCGACTGTGCGGCCGCAGCCATTGCGCTGCCGACAGAGGAAACGGTCCTCTTTTCAAGGATTCCCTCTGTGCCTGTTGTCCTGCAGTCCCGCGTGTCGGCGGTGCCCGGCAGGGCAGACAGACTGGCGAAGCGTGACCGAAGAGCCACAGCCTTGGCAGTGAGAGTGCTTTCACGAGCCACGCTTGCACAGCCCAATGCGTGAAGCGCTGCCGCGCGTTCTTGAGAAATGGGCGCGTAGGCAGTGTACGCTGCAGACCGGGTAGCGATTGCGTCAGAAGAGGCGAATAGCGCGCAGAACCGCTGTGCAAGGGCCCCCGCGGCGGCGCAGATGCTTGAGCTTCGCTCCGCGGACAGGGGTGATACTGCAAACAGCGAAGCGAATCGAACGCTTGCCATTGGGGCTGAAGCGTACGATGCGCGGGTGGAAGACAGAGAGACTTCGGCGTAGGCGGAGCGATAGTCGCGCGATCCCGTCAACATGTAGCAGTCGCGGGATGCGGCCACTCCCTTGCCAGTGATGAGGGAGTTTCGTTGGTTGTCCGCGGGTGCGGACAAGTAGACCGGTCTGGGTGAAACCAGCAGCGTTCGGGCAAAAGCCGGGCGAGAGTCGGCGGTTGGAACTCCCTGTTGGTTGAGGTCTGCGAAGGATGTCCGGTAGATATCCTCCGCCTTCAGGTTGTCAATGACTCCACTGTAGGATGGCCATGAGGCAAGCTGCCTACCGCCGAACTCAACCCCGCCAAGAGCCAGGCAGGTCGGGATGAACTCGGCCCCCTGTCTCTGTTCGCATGCGAGAGCCTGATTCACGTATAGCCGTCGCCAGTTGCCGTTCCACGTGAGGGAGAGGCTGAAGAACGCGTTGAAGGGGAAGCTCCTTGCAGATGCTTCCTTGACCTCGCCCACCTCACCCTCGCTGAACCCGAAGCGGTCATTGTCAGAATCGAAGAACACGATGATGTTCGACCCGGCATCGTTGTAGAGCGAGAAGACTACTTGCTTGCCTGCCGGGTTACCGCTGGGATACAATGACTTCAGCCAGATTGAGATCGATCCGGCGCTATTGGAGACGAGTTCGACTCCGCCCGCGCGCGTGGGGAAGCGGACATAGCCCTGATCGCAGCGGATGCCGGGTCCAAAGACCGCAGGCATGAATGAGACTGCGCCGAGCGCTATCCCTGGCGCTCCAAGCAGCGGGCCGAGGATCGCGTTAGGATTGTCGAGCGATGAGACGATGCGATAGGCCACGGTTCAGCCTCCGATCAAAGCTATGGAGCGGGGATTGCGGCTGGCGAAATGCTCGCCAGGTCGTTCCGGAGTTCCATTGAGACTCGGCCGTCGGGGCCGCCCCATACGAACACTGCGCCTCCGTCGGCTTCGAATCCGAGTCCGAAGAACGTAAGGGGCTCCGAAGGCGATCTGAACTCGCATCGCGCGCGCTTCAGATGGAAGTAACGGCCTACAGGGGGTAGTTCGATGGAGAAGTCGGGGTCGTCTTCCTTGCGCAGTGCAAGCACCGCAATGGTTGGCCCTCCTGCCGATACGGCTTCTCTAAGGGAAAGCCAGGGGATGCTCGACGACGGGTCGTCCTTGGAAGTCACGAGCCTTCCGTCAGTGAGCAACGCATTGAAGTACCAACGGGGCGCCATTAGATGTACTCCGTCTCGATGGCGAAGGCGAAGGCGGACTTGACGCCGGAGGTGGTGGGCATGACTGACAGGGCGATGTACCACGAGTGCGAGGATGCGGGGGCCTGATTGCCCAGTGCGCATGCCTGGCCTGAACCTGCGATTGAGGTCCAGTTGGCCTGGCTGATTTCGGCAGCCTGGCAGGTGACACCGTCAGGTGCGGTCTCGCGGGTGGTGCCGTTGTACGAGTAGAAGCGGGTGTTGAGCGTCTGGACGGTGCCGAGGCCGGAGAGGGTGATCTTGAGGGTGGCGTCGGAGTTGGCAAGGCCTGCAAGCGACGCGGAAGCGCCGCCGTTCAGGGAGCAGGTGCTGGCAGTCAGGTACTTGACGTTGTTGCAGTGAACGCTGCACAGGTCAGTGGTGACGCCATCGTCGGAAAAGTGCGTCGACCCCTGGTAAGAGTTGACGGTGACGGGGTCGGCGAAGTTGGCGCCGTAGAATCCGAGCTTCTCATTGGCATCGAGATTGCCACCGTTGAAGCCGGTTCGCGGGCAGGTCCAAACCCAGGTTTCAGCCATTGTGAACCTTTCTATGTTGTGCGGAATTGACCGAAGGAAATGACAGGGAGTTCGAACGGACCACCCGGAGGCAGTGGCAAGGCACGCCATTCGGCGGGTACAAGCGAGCCGGAACCGAGGCTGGCGAGACGTGCGAGGGAATTCGCGCGTTCGGCCATCAGTGAAGACCGGGCGTCGGACGAGGGCGGGACAAGCGACAAGGCGGACTCGGCTGCGGCGATAGCGGTCACGAGGTCAGCAAGCAGCAGGGGAGCCGATCCCGACCAGGTGAGATCCACCTCGACGCGCTCTCCCCCCACCAGGGGAGTGCGGAGGGAGAGCAGTTTGCCGTCGAGTGTGTAAGTCGAAGGTGAAAGCGGAGTGGATGCGCCGTCAACATAAATCGCGCAAGAGGCTATTTCTCCCGGTGCCGGGAGTTGAAAGACTGCGCTTCCGAGCGGCGCGTCAGGGGTCAAAAGAAGTCGGCTGCCGGTCAGCAAGGGGAAAAGGGCTGCGGGAAGGGCCGATGTTACGGCCGTTGCGGCGGAATCGAGGAATCGGCCCAGCACGTCTTCGCCAGTGCCCGAGGCACCCCCGTAGAGCGGGGCGAAGTCGGGGATGTCGAGTCCTCTCATACGTTCGAGGACAGAGGCCACAGTGGCGCCGAAGCGTGGCGCTGGACTAACGGCGCGGAAAGAGGGCTGGCGCAGAGGATAGGGTGTCATGTGCGCGCCGTCATGGTTGGCGTACCACAGCAGTTCGACCGGCCCTGCGGGCAGCGGTGCGATGTCGGTTGCCACGGAGTACTCGAGCGAGGGGGCGTCGAGGACAATGGTCCCGTCAGCGAGTGAATACGTGCCGACAGGACGGTTCAGCGGGTCGCGCAATTCGGCGCGAAGATCGGGGTCGACCTCTATGGAGATGCCCGACAGTCGGAAGGTGGTGCGGAATGTGACGGGATAGCTCATTGACGTACCCCCTGCATTCCATTTCGCCACTCGCTGAGGCGTTCGACTTCGAGGGACATACGGTGGACTTCGGTCTTGATATCGCGCAGTTGCTCCTGCACTTCGTCAAGCCGGGTGTTGACTGAAGCCGATACCTCTCTGACCTCGGATATGCGTCTCGCGTCGTCGCGCAGGGACGACATCACGAAGCCGCCCCATGCTCCGAGCACGAGAATCAGGACGCTGAGGGCCAATCCGCCCGCCCAGCCGGGAATTCGCTCGAGTGCGCTCATGTTACGCTCCGCCGGTGATTCCGGTCAGCATCCCGTGGCAGTATTCATCGCGCAGTTCGACGGTGGCCTCGGTGATGATCAAGGCGCTGTCGGCGTCGCCTGTGCGGGCGAGCGGGATGATGTGAGTGTCGCGGGACGCGAGGGGTGCATAGGAGATCAGTTCGGGATCGAGCGCGAACAGGCTGCCTGAGGGGACGAAGCGGTCCATCAGGATGCGGAGCAGCCCGAACTCGCAGAGGTACTCGGCGTAGGCCATGCCAAACAGCGAGTCGTCTGACTTCGCCATGATGCTGCCCTTGCCCCAGAAGTTGATGGCCTGAACGGCCAGCGGGGAAGCGAGAATCAGGCCGGGCTGGCCGCCGTCGGCAAAAATGCCGCGCAGGAAGTTGATGAAGGCGGCCTGGGTCAGCGTGCCGTTGACCGGCGTGACGTGCGTAGCGATGGTCTCGGTCAGTCCCGCCATAGTGCGCGGGGTCGTAGCGTCGCCATCGCAACGTGTCCCGGAGATCACGGCGCGCTCGATCTCGACGAGGTGCTCGCGGAGTTGCTTCAGAACCTGGTAGGAGAGTTCGTCTCCCCCGGCGCTGTTCACTTCTCCGCGCGAGCCCGATACCTCGACCCGGGTCTGGAAGATCTGGGTCATGTTGTACTTGCGGACGCGTGCGGTCGCGTTGGACTCGATGGCGGTTGCGCCTTCGAGGTTGGCGTTGCCGATGATCTCGGCGGGGGAGTCGTCGGCGTGTGCGGCAGGCGCAGTTTCGCCGAAGCCACGGACGACGGTGAGGGTGTTGCCAGTGCGCGAAGTCACGAGCAGGACTTCGGATTCGATCCTGACGAGGTCGCGGACGCGGAACTTGGTGCCGTCGGCCACGGTGATATCGGTGTCGTCATTGTCGCATGCGGCGCCGAGCGAGTCGGAGAGGGATTTCCGGCGATCCTCGAACCACTCGTGCTTGACGTTGGCTGCGGAGGTGCGGGGCAACAGCGCGAGGAGAGGAACGGAGTACATCGCCGCGGTTTCGGCGATGATCGGGGAGAGATCCTCGAATGCACCCGGTGAGTTGAGGGTGGTGAGGATGCCTGAGATGTTTGACATCGAGTCTCCTGAGGGTTAGAAGGGTCTTGGGCGGCGCTTACGCGCGGCTGCGAGGATGTTGTTCGCGAAGGAAACCGGCTTGCGCGAGACCGGCGGATTCGTCGGCGAGACAGGTGGTGCTACAAGGTACGGATCGGACTCGGCCAGCGCCGCAAGTGCGCGGTTGGGCTCATCCTCGGCTGCGGCAAATCGCGCTGCAAGTGTGGGATTGCGAAACCCGCGCTCCCGCGCTGCTGTGATCAGATTATCAAGCGACTGCGTGGGGCTCGGGGATGGCGGGGGCTCGGTGGTCGCCGGAGGATCTGGCGCCGGAGTTGATTCCGGGATGGGGTCCGGTACCTGCGGGTCGGTCGGTGTCGGGTCAGGATTCATTTGGTGGACTGCTCCTTCTGAGGGCCGGGTTCGTGTGTTGGCCGTCTATATAAAGGGAGGCAGAATTGGGCATATGGGCCGCAACATCAGGCAGGCAAAGGGGTTAGATGAGTCTTGGCGAATTGCGATGCCCGAAATCGGGCAAAGGAAAAGGCGCAGATGGCGGTTTATGGCGTGTTTGGAGACGGTGGCGGACGTAAGATCGGATGGGGCAGAGGTTTAGGAGGCTGCAATCAGACTGATCAGGCTGATCGGTCAGATCGGTCGGATCGGGCGGAGAAGAAAATCAAACCGGGCGAGTGCCCCGGCAGGCGGGATAGGCACTGCAACCCCAGAACTGCGAGCCTGCGCGATCGCCCTTGCGAGTTGTGCGCAGAACCATTGGCTTGCCGCAGGTCGGGCAGTTGGGGGCTGGCGGGGTATTTGTGGCAGTGTTGCCCTGCCGCTGGGCAACCCTCGCGGCAGCCAGACGTTCGCTGTAGCCGCCTTCATGTATGAAGTCACTCTCCAGCGCGGCGACTTGCCGGTCCAGCAGGTAGTTCGCCTGATGGATCAGGCATATGATTGTGTTGGCTACGACCTCGGGGTCTGAGTGCGTCAACCACGGTGAGTACAATGTGGCATCGGATCCTTCGGACTGATCTTCTACCGGTTTCAGGCCAATTGCCCGGACGGCTTGCGCTTGCGGATGATCCTTGTCCCACTGCGGCCTGCCACGCTGTCGCAGATAGTCCTCGTAGTCGAGCAACAATTCATCGAGACTCGCGCGGGCGACATTTACGAGGCGAAGTTCCGTCTGGCTGGAAGTTCCTGATGCGCGGCTGCCCTCGGCGATGTTCTGGCGGCCGCTGCGGGCAGCCTGCACCATTTGATCCACCGTGCGCGAGCGAGGATCCACGAAACGTTCGCAGAACGATACCGTGGCGTCGTAGATGATGGTGGTCACCCGGAAGGAACGTAGCTTGCGGTAGCCTCCACTGGGGCGAAGGCGATGCGGGGGGGCGGGCTGGTTCTTATCTTCAGGCTTTTCCATTCGGGTCTTTCCTTTCGACTGATCAGACTGATCGGTCGGATCGGTCGGATCGGTCAGATTGGCTAAATTATCTCCCCGAACACGCCGGTGTCAACGTTCACGCGCACATCGCACCAAAGTGCTCCACCCACAGCCTTGCGCGCAAAGCTGCCGTGCTATCGGGGCAATGCACGCGGGACCGTCCAGGCCCGGGGACAAGGCCGCAGGATGCGGCGCGAGCCCAAGTGGATGAGTCGGCGGAAAAGGGGTGAAGCGCAAGGAGCAGCGGGTCGCTTGCGCGGAAGAGATGATATTTGTGTGGCTTCAGCGTGAAGACATCTTCGAGTTGAGCGACACGTTCAGCACGGGACAGGCGGGGATTGGAGCCGAGAGCGACAATAGGAGAGCATGCACGGTATTCATCGAGGATAGATAGGGGCTCTCCGGGGTGGAAGACGGGTACAGGCGATAGACCTTGCGCGACAAGTCTGCGGAATGCGGCAGTTGAAGCAATTGGGTCGCCGATTGTGTCATACGATGCGTACCAGTCGAATAGATGCCCTGATCGGGCCAGGAATTCGGCGTAGGAATCAATCGAGGGGCGAGGGCGGCCGCAGGCAGCGCTCCAAGCCCCGGAGTCAAGCACAGCACCGGCAAAAGGCCACGGATGTGCGAAGGCGGCCCGGCGGTGTTCACCGCAACTGAACAGCACCCGGCGGCCAGCCATCATGGCTCGGTAGTCCGTGCCATTGCAGCAGGGAGGGCCTGCGAAATAGAAGAGCATGGTAGATAGGGTATATGGGGGGTGTATTAATGGTGGACAGGCGGTAGAAGTGGGGAGGAGAGGGCTTCTGCGTCCGCCGCCCTGGCGACGGCGGACGGCAGGCATTCACGGCAGGAGTACAGGCGGAGGCTCGCGGCGGGGGCGGAAACGGACAATTCATATTCCGCGGATCGGCCGCAGCGGATATCGCAGGGGCGATATGGTGGGATGGACTCGATTATCACTTTGCCTCCGAAGGGGGGAGTGGCTCTTCTGCCGGGCGGAGGGCGGAGCGAATTTCGGTCTTGAAAAGCGGAAGTTCGCGACCGGAAAGCGATGCGGCGAGTGTCAGCATGTCGCGCAGGGGTCGGTTAAGCCCTGAGCACAAAGTGTTGATGCGAGCCTGAAGCAGCGAAAGCTGCAGGCTGACTGCATAGCCGGAGGCGGGGATGCTGCGTTCCTGGACTGTGTCGAGGACGAACTCAGGCATTTTGCGGCGGACAATGCTGTCAAGGCGCAGGAGGTCGGTCACGAGGTTGGATGTGTTCTTCCATTCGAGAAAGAAGATATCGGCTGCGGGATCCGGTATCTGCCAGAACTGGCGCAGGTCAGGATCGAGTTTGGCGTCCGGCGCCATGATGCCCTTGAGGATGAGCTTTGGGGCTCCGTAATACTTGAAGATCTCGAACACTGCGCCTGCTGCAGTGTTAAGTCGGTCCACATCCGCGATTATGTCTGCGAAGCACGGTCGGCCGAAGTACGAACCGGGGAGGCGGAAGATCGAAAGATGCACTATGGGGATGCGGCCGAATGGATGGCTTCCGGAGGATGCTGTCACCGGCTTGTTGTCGTTGCGCACCTCGACCGTGGTCGGGGTCCACAACTCGGCGTAGTCATGGCTGGCGCCGTCGGGTGCCTCGTAAGAGTATTTGATCAACAGGTTCTCGACAGAATCTCCGTCGTGCGGGTTCAGCCTGGGGAAGACTGAGGCGGGGTCGAGCACGGAGGCCCGGACGCCGATTGGCGAGGCTGGACCGGGAAAGACCTTGATATATGCGTCTCCGCAGACCAGCGCGGACAGAAGGGCAGAGCGAAGCACGGATTCGACCTCAAGTGTGGAAGCGAATTCGCGCAGTGCAACTGCGGATTTGTCGTTCTCCGGGATGATTGAGTCGAGAGTGAAGCCGCTCAGTGACAGATCGAGGTCGGCGTTGACCACGAACGGCACACAGTTGAATACATCGGCCACATAGTCGGGCAGGCCGGAGAAGTCTGAAAGTGGCGGCGCGCCGGATGTGGGCGCGTATGGATTGCCGTCCTCGGCGGCGTAGTACAGCCACAACCTGCGATAGCGCTCGATGCGGGCGAGTTCCTCGGAGGTGAGGTCGAACGGGGTGGAGCGTGTGTTGATGCCGCATAGTGAGACCATTAGTAGTTCCTCACAATGAATGAGTTGAATGAGCAGGCGAGTTCTACGGCGTATCCGAGCGCGTCAACCTGGTCGTCGTGGGGGCCGTGGGGAAATTGGAGGAGTTCCTCGGCGAGCTCGCCAGCCTCGCGTGGAAGAAAAAGTCGGCCTGCCTCGAAATGCGTGGCGAGCTTCCAGGCTCGAGTGACCTTGTCCTTTGAGTCGTGGAGTTGGACTACAGGAATGGGCGCCCTGCGCTGGAGTTCCTGCAAGAGCTTGCTGATATGCTACGGCTTCGATGCCCACGCGGAGGGGGGAATAGTAGGATGCGCGTGCGAGGATGAAGTCCACCTGCTTCGCAAATGTCAGCCTGTCGCGGAAGCTCTCGAGCACATATATGTTGCCCGCATCGTCGAGTCCTACCGCCACGAACGCGAAGTAGTCTGCTGTCTGTGACTGCGAGATGGCGAGGTCGGCGGCGGCGAAGACCTTCAGAGCAGGCGGCCGCGTGGAGTAGTCGTGGAAGCGGAAGGTGGGGTATTTGAAGATGGCGCCTTCGTATCCGGAGGGGTCGTTCTGATACTGGCAGTTGAAGATGCGCGCGCCTGCTGCTGTTCGTGCGGCGTTGAGATCAGCGGCTGAGAAGCGTTCAGGCCATAGCGCTGAGCCATCTTCGCGGAGCGCGCGATCGATCCTTGTGGGCCAACCGGCGTGGGTGAGTTCCCCATACAGGTCTGCGTAGTGCCAACGGGTGCCGATGATATGTATTTCACCTTGGGGCTCGAGGCAGGGCAATAGCGTCTTGAAGAACCAGGTTCGCACCTTGTCGCGCTGGAGCGCGGAGGAGGAGTTTTCCTCGTCAACGATATCATCGCAGATTATCAGGTCATAGTGGCGACTGATAATGGCTCCCCCGGCGCCAGCCGCAGTGATAGTGGGCTCCTTGGCGATCAGGGAACGGCTGAGCTCGATCTCTGTCTCGGTCCAACGTTCGCCGCGCACATCGCCCCACACGGCCATGATCTCAGGTCGAATGAGATGCGCGGAAATCTCGCGAAGGAACGCCTTCGATTGTGAAAGGGTGTTCGAGATGATCAGCACGCGCAGGTTCGGATTGGACAACACGCGCCAGAGGACATACAGGATGTCGGCGACGGTGGTCTTGCCGTGTCCGCGGGGCGCGAGCAGGATGGAGCGCGGGTGCGTGTCCTGGAAGTCGAGCCAGTTCCTGTGGAATGATGTGAGGTCGAGATTCAGCAGGAGCGATGCAAAGGCATGACGGTCGCGACGCGCAAGAGCCGCCGCGAGCCGGGTCGCTTGCTCCAACGCCTCAGGAGGCAAGGATCGGCTGAAGTCTGCGGAAGAGCTCGCGTAGTTCGGTGATTGCTCGGGGAGAGTCATACTCGGCTGCGCTTTCCGGGGGTTTGGAGGGGAGTGGCTCAGAGAGACGGAAGATGGTCTCGTAGAGGTCCTGCTGCTGTTTGAGTTCCTGGAGGATGAGCTTGGGGTCTTCAAGCGTTGGGCGGAGCGCGAAGTATTCGGCTCGGAGAGCCCAGAGCTCGTCGAGAGAGAGATCGTGGTAGTCGGTGTTTTTGTCGGGCATGTGTAGATGAGGGGCGGGGGTAAGAGTTGTCCGCTCCTGTATAAAGGCAGGCAAATTGATAGTGCCAGCCGTAAGCGCTTAGAGCATCTGGAGATAGAGGAAGTTGATAAAATGGGATGCCTGAAGGTCGCCAGGCAAATGTGTGGGAACGGGCCACGGATGCCGATCTGGAAGAGGTGGGCGGCGTAAGAACGGATGGGGCAAGGAGATACGCGCCGAGTCAGCTTCAAGCCGACCACCGGGAAGCCTCGGCCGATGTGGTCCGTCAGAGCGAGAAGTGTCTTGCTGCCTCCATACTCTCCGGATCTCAATCCTGTAGAACGCCTGTGGCATTGTCTTCGCAGAAACACAGGCCACAACAGACTGTACTCGGCTCTCGAAGAGGTCGAGGAGGCTCTGGACCGGCCTGAACTGAATTCACGCCGAAACTACTGAAGTCCCCGTGCTCGTGCAACTATATGCGATAGCTCGATGGGGAAACGGCATCAAAGGCTGCTGGATCAGCGAAACGAAGCCATCCTCAGGCCGAGGCCCCCAAGCAGGACGCCATCCGCGGCAAGGACGCCCCCAGCCCGTCATGAAGTGATTCCAGGCTCTGGCTACTGCCGAAAATAAAGGGGGCTCGTGTGAGCCCCCTTCTTCATGGCGAATGGCTGAACCGGTCGGGAGTAGTCTCACCAGAGAGCATACTCGCCCCAGAAATCCCCGGCATCGGGCAGGAACTCCGCAAGTCCCCTGTCGGCCCAGAAAGCCGCCTCACCAAGATCGCACGTGACAAGAGCCCAGTCCGATGAAGTACTCCACCAACTTGGCCGCTCAGCAATCCTGTTCGACTGCTTCGCCGCAGATTCCACCTCTGGTGAAACGCCAGGCACCGACGAAACGAGGGTAAACACCTCGTTGCCCGAGATCGAGCCGGATTTGAGCGCAGTGGAGATGATCTTGTCCGCGAACGCGCGGGACGAAAAATTGACCGAGAACAGACCGTGCAGCGAGCAGCCCGTGATGGAATTCCCAATTATCGAGGCATCACCCCAAACGGCCAACAGCCAGGACTTGTCGCCGCCAAGGCACTTGTCGTAAGTGTTCTGTCGCACGCAGGAGTAATGGCCGAAGAACGAAGTGACTGCCCCATCGCTCTCGCACCCCACAAACTTGTTTCCATAGAAGAGGCAGCCATATGCCGAACTCACGAGTACCGCACTTACCAGGAATGTGCCTCTCGCCTCGATGCTCTCGAATACGTTAGAGGTCACATCCATCAGCAGCCCGTACAGCGCGACCGGCACCTCCGCGCGAATTCCACTGAACTTGTTTCCGCGGCAGAGCAAGTAGCGCGCCAGCACCTCAACGAACCGGCCGCATTTCTCTTTGAGCGTTTCATCGCAGGCGAATTCGCAGTTCTCGAAGGTCGCAGTTCCGGTCGCCTTGAACCTGAACACCCCATCTATGCGCCAGCCGGAGATTCCGAAATCGCCTCCCACTATGAACCTGCTCTTCTCCACATGAACCTCGCGGCCGCATAGAACCACAACCGGGCTCGTGACGTTCTCGCACAGGAAGTCGCAGGATGTCAATGTCCAGGAGTTGGAACTTCCGCCCAGCATCTGTCTGCTGATCCTCCCGACTCGAACGCTGGTCAGAGCTACCTCCTCCGCGGCATCCGCCTTGACGAACTGCCCGGAGCTGTCGCATAGCGTCAGGTCAGTGCAACGGAAGCGACCGCCTTTCTGCACGCTTACAGCGGCATCGAGCTTCCCAGGGATTCCCTCCAGGATGAGACTTCCCGATACATCTGCCTGGAGCGATCCGGAGAACTCGCGAGGCTTGATTATCTCAACTGAAACGCCGTTCGGAACCTGCAGATCGCCCATCACCTCGACGGCAGCGCCTTCGATACGGTATGTGATCCCCTTCCGCAGAGAGGAGACGCCCAAAAGGCAGGTGGCGCCTTCCGTGAACAGGACGTGACGCGCGACACCCGTCGCACAGACCTCGGCAAGGGAGTGCCTTCCGCTTCGGATGACAATGCCGTCGGACCGACTTCCCGGCGAACAGCCGCAGAGGGAAGCACAAAGCGTGAGGAAGAGACAGGATAGTACACATACTCGATTCCTCATCTTGCCTCCAGCTACCTTGGGGTCTCCGTAACGCGGCCAGCGTCGTCAACCGCAATATTCTGCTTGGTCATTTCGCTCGGAGAAAGGACTGGCCACCCCATGTTCGCGAGTGCCCCAGTTGACGGGATGGCGTATCGGCCGCCCGACGAAAGGGCTTCAGAATCCGGATTCTCAGGATTCCTTGCTCCTAACATTCCACCTTTCAAGTCGGCTCCACCATTCCAGACGCTCTCGATGCCGAAGCTGTCGTACTCTGCATTTAGCGCGCAGGACTGCCCGGTATCGTACATAACGCGGTTGCTGCCGTCGGTTTCGGATTCGTTGTAGAGCCACCGGTCGCCGTGGGTCTTGTGGAAAAAGTGCTTCCAGCCAACGATGTCAGCGCAGATGTCGTAATTGCCTGGAGTCAGCGTGGTTACTCCCGGAGTTCGAGAAGCAACGCGCGTTGCGCCAGTCACCAAAGCCTCGGGGTGAGAACAAGATCGTTACCGATATCAAACCAGACAAAGCGAGTGAAATCTCTCCATGTCAGGTCCAAGGCCAACAGGTTGGGCGACAACAGAACCACGATGTTATGCAAGCGCAAGCCATAGGCAAGTGGCAGTTTGACCATATAGGGAGCCGTGTTCAAATGCCCCTCACGTTCGTGGTCTTTCTCCTTGAAATCAAAGAGGATGATGTTTTGCCGGAAGCAGTCCGCCTGTACTTCCTGCGGGTAAGCGAAATAGTCATTCCTTGAGATTACGATGACCGACCATACCACTTCGACGGGCTGCATCTCACGCTTGCAGAGTTGTAGTTGCCTTGCGACGACTATGGACGCGCGAATCCTTGTTGCACCGATCAGACTCCAGTTGAGGATTATCCTACTGCTGCAGATCGAATTGGCCATCACGAGTTTCCAGCCGCCGCGGGACATCCCATACGCAGTCTGATCACAAATGTCCGTCCCTATCAGCGATACGTTGCCGGATACCAGGAAGTGAGCGCCACCCAGCGGTCTTCCCAATGGATCCACCGACCGGAAGATCGGTGCGATGAGTTCTGCAGGGCACCCCTCCATCCCACCGGTAGATACACCTTTGTCAAAAGCGGAATTCTCGATGCGCATCTTCACGCCGGAGAAAGTGGTCTCGCTTAGCGTAACGAGCTCCCGCGATGCAGCGTCGTGTATATAGAGCCCTTGGCTCACAACTGAGCAGTGATCGAAGAACAGAACCGATTCAAGGGCATCCTCCTTATCTCCGCCGCTGCCGATGATCTCCAGGCCCGAAATCAGCACGCTGCATCTGACGAATAACAGCCTTTTCACGCTCGAGCCCGAGAGGGATATCTTCACAGGGGCCCCTTCGGGCTCACCGATTCTGACCGTGCATTCAATGAAGAGAAGGAAGGCACCATCGCTTATCGAGATGGCACTGCCCGGCAGCACACATACCTTCTGTGCGGAGAAGTCGCGCTCGCCCGTGATCTGCAGATCGCCGGAGATTACCTCGTCTCCAACCGCGAGATCCGGATTGGCTACGGCCGCAAGGATCAGAAGCAGGAAGACCGCTGCAAGAATACAAGTGCGCATACTGATCTCCTTAAGGACTGGACAGCAGGCAAAGGATTCGGGTCCCTCGGCTCCTTTCTCCCTTCCCCTTCGCCTGCGCGAAGGGGGCTACATCGACAGGCTCAGAGCTACTGTATCAGCAGAATCGAAATAGTAGCGGGGTCGATTGCGAATTCGAAGCCACCCAGTTTGGACAAGAACTTCGACGTGACATCAGTGGTTACCCAACCGGTTATCACATCGGGACCGCTCTTGAGGCTCGATGCACCGGCGCGCGGCGCAAGGCGCTTGAGAAGTACTTTCTTGGGCTTGATGGGCGGGTTGATAATCGAGAGATTGAACTTGATTATCTGAGTTTCGGTGAAATTCAGGCCCCAGACCGCGACATCGTTCTCCTTGCGATCGAGGGTGACATACAGGCGGAAGGGTTCGTTAGGAGACTTGGCGCTGTAGGCCATACCGTCGCCGATTGTCTCGTAGAGAGCGGAGAAGGCCAGGTTGGCCATAGGCGTCGCGTTGGGCGAGTTGGCGTATGCCGCCGCGAAGAAGCGCGTCATCGAGGCGTAGGTGAGTACTGTCTCGGTGATTCCCAAGGTCATAGCCATTGACTTGCCAAGCACCTCGGTTTCGGTCTTACCCCCGTCGAGATTCCATTCGCAGACCATGACGGGCATGCGCGGAACATTGCGGCCGCACGCTGAGGCAATCTTGCCGACAGCAGTCTGGCAGGCCAGTTCACGGTCGTTGATCTTGTGCAGAGCCTCAGAGATGGCGGACACATCGCCGCCGACTGAAGCGAGTGCGAGCCCGGTGGACTCAGGCCGGTATCCGATGTAGTCAACCGGGATGGAGCCGTCGGTGAGAAGTGCCTTGATGTATGCATCGGTTTGTTCGGTGCCGGGCACACCCAGGTAAGGGCCAACTCGGATGGTCGGATCAGCGGCCTTCATCGCGAGGGCAATTTCCTTATACGCGGCGACGTATTTCTCTACT
>JBAZOJ010000067.1:0-14623 GCA_041648755.1 Candidatus Brocadiia bacterium | reverse complement strand
GAGGTCAAGGTACAGATTCCGGCAGATCAGCGCCGCGCCGTCGCGCCAAAGCGAGCCGTTAGCGTCGAACAAACCCGTGCCGCGCTTCGTCAGATGGCGTGAGCCGATGAACAGGTTCTTGCCGACGACCTGGAGCAGGCGCAGGCAATCAAATGGCAAAGCGCGTTTTTCGGATGCGCCGGTCGCGATGTCAACCACGGTGTAGCCGTCGTCCCCGGAGTAGTAGCGCGCCTCGCCGTCGCTTCCCACGTACTTCCTGCCGTCGAGCAGCATTTTGGCCGGGTCACCGTCGGGGGCGTCGAGAACCCACTTGCCGGAGAACGTGCAGGGGATATCCCCCGCGGCCGCGTCGCTGACCGCAAACGACCCATCGAACGCAGTGCATGGCTTCCAGGGGAACTCAAGGGCACCGCCGATCTTGCGGTCCCCCGGTGCAATGATCCGGTACCTGAAGTGCCCCTCGAGGCCGGTTACGACCGCGAAGGCGTCGGAGGTGGAATCCGCCACAACAGCCTCGACCGACTCGAACGGCATAAGGGAAAAGTCGAGCACCTTCACCCCATTCCCCTCGTAGAAGGCCAGTTCCGCATCGGTTCCGATCGCGGCGAAGCCGCCGCTACTGCTACGCACGCAAAACCGCCGCATCGTCGTCGCAGTCTGCCCGCCTGTGAAGCCTTGTTTGCGGACGTCGAACACGCCGTATTCCGCCCATGTGCCGCGAGGCATCCCTGCTGCCCTGACAGGGCTGCGCTCAACAAGCAACCTGCCCTCGATCACTTCGGAGACCGGGTACATCGGCGGCGTTTCGAACATGTCATATGCCTCGAGAGCACGTGTTACGCGAAAACCTGGGGGCTTGTTCGGGTCGAGGGTCAGGTCGTACTTCGCGATAGCACCTCCGGCTGCGGTGGAATAGAAGATGAGAAAATCTGCGGCACAGTCGAACCGGGCGTTCGTCGTGC
Organism: Candidatus Brocadiia bacterium; assembly: GCA_041648755.1. GTDB lineage: Bacteria > Planctomycetota > B143-G9 > B143-G9 > B143-G9 > JBAZOJ01. Next base: position 13,661 of record JBAZOJ010000067.1, on the reverse strand, counting down.
AGCGGTCTGCATCACCATTCTTCCAGGCCTTCTGCCAGAAGGCGACAATCGGAACGGTACGGACCAGATTACCCATTGGAATGCGCACGTCGAATCGTGTGTCGTCATAGGATAACGATCTCCACCAAACCATTCCCGGGATGGGCCCGGCAACCGTTTCGCTGGCACAGCCACCGCTCTGGAACGTCTCGCGCGTCCAAGTCCCACCTTCTGAAGGTGTGGCGATTTCCGTGAGTCCGGCTCCACTGGGGTACTCGCCCATAATCACGAAGGGCTTCAGCCGCGTCTGATAACTCGGTATCGGGCAGTCGAGCCTCACGCCGGGCAACTCGGCTTTCCCCGTGGCGACATCGAGGATTATCAGTTCGTGGTCTGCGAGGAAATACGCCTTGGCGCCGAACGCGAACAGGAACTGCAGGCCGGGGATGTCCATCCTGAGGGCGTCTGCGGGCACAGGAGGCTTCGCGTCGCGCAATTGCGCAATCAGGTTGCCCGTGCAGGGAGCGAGGGTCGCGACGTCATACCCCACGCAGCTATCGGCGGCGGGGTCGAAAATGTAGTATTTGTCCGAACTGCGGTCGAAGAAGAAGCGGGCCTTCTTGGAGGTCTGCGCGATTGCCTTCCTGGGGCAGCAATCCGCGTCGAGCACGAGATTCCCGACCAGTATCCGGCCGTCCGAAAGAGGAATCGGCCCCGGGAGATTGTCCCATTTGTAGAGCATCGCCCCGATGGACAGCTTCGGCCCGAAGATCACAGGCCCAGGCTTCAGTTCGGCCTGCGAGACGATAAGTCCCATCAACGCTTCCGCGCCCGGAGCAGCGGGCAGCGACACTTCGCAGTGGCCCCGCAGCGGCGAAAGCGACGCGACGCAAAGCAGGCAGACAGCAAGCACGCAACTGGCTCGTATCGGCATCCGGACTGACATGGCTCGCCTCCTTGTCCCTGCTTCCCGCGCTACACCGGTTATTTTAGCGCCGCGACGCGATAAGCCACCGGGTTCCGTAGGCAGGCAGGCGCATGGCGCTATGCCCAGCACGCATGAAGCCAGGCTGGCGGCGTTAGGCCGGAGACCGGAGGAAAACCGCGAGCCAAGAAAACGGCCGGGGAAAGAACGCGCCGGGACGGTCGCGTTTGCTTTGAAGGCCACTGCCCTCAACTGCACCAACGAAATGGTTGTATAAGGGCTTGCTACCGCCGTTTCAGGCAAGGGCATCCCCAGCAGGACGAACGCGCGAAGATGCGCTAATCACAGTTCGCCTGCGGGATGTCCCTGAATGTCCACGTGGTCCGCCTGAGGCGGATGCCCCTACAAAGAACGGCCTGAAAAGCCGAGGCCAGTGAAGCCAGTCTGTCGTCTGTCGTCCGTCGTCTGTCGTCTGGCGCTGAGCCAGCAGGCCGATGCCGCGCGGGTGCGCGGCGCTCCCGGGGGTATGGCCTTCCGATAGCTATAGGTCTTCTCTGAACCCATAATGGCTACTCTTCCGGGCCTCGCAAAAGTCGCCTTTTCTCTTCCTTCGTGAACCTTCGTGTCCTTCGTGGAAAAAACTCCGCTCCTTGGCTGCTTTGCCTTGGCCAAGTCCCATTTCGTGTGTTTCGCGTATTTCGTGGTGAAAAATGCCCGCTCTTTGGCCTCGCAATCCAGATCTTTTCCGCCCTTCGCGACCTTCACATTCTCCGCTGTCATTTCTTCTGGCCCCGAAAGCAGCGACTTAGTTCTTACTTCGCGACTTCGCGGCTTCGCGTGACACCCTCTTTGGCTTCTCTGCGATCGTGTGGCTTCCCCGTGCACCAGAAACGAAAATGCACAGGCCGGCTCGCCTGTGCATCTTCGGAAATGTGAATAATAGCGTGTCAGTCTTGACGGAACGAACGGATGAACCGGGATTCCCTTTCGGGTGTAGCTGGCTGCTTCGGCTGGAGTTGCTCTTTCGACTTCGCGTACTTGTGGGCGAGTTCCTCCAGCAGGGGCAGAATCTCAATGAGCCGACTGAGTTCCTGTCCGCGCTCAATCTGGTCCAAGGGAACTTTCATGTTGCCTCCTGGAAGAATCCTGACTATATTGTAACACATCGTTGCTATTTGCGGCGAAAAACCTCGTCAGCCGCAATCCCGGAATCGGAAAGCACCCCCGAAATCTCGCCAAAAAAGCGCTTGCCATCCTCGGGGTACCCCGCGGTCGGCGTCACCGTGGGAATCAGGTTTTTCCAGTGTCGGTTGAATGCGTTCATATACAGCTCGCGCACGTACTTTGCGGTCATCGAGGCCAGTGCAACGGGGGGCGATTCCTCCTCCGACCGGACCAGAAACGAAATCCGCAGTCCGCCGACCTGGTAATCGGAGCGTTCGGAGCTTTCCGAGACGGTCATCGGGAAATCGCGGGGGAATTTCGAATACAGAAACGCCGAGTAGAACGCCCTGCCCCCCTGGCGGTCAACGATCAGTTCGCCCTCTTGCCCGAAATCGCGCAGCATCCTGCCGACAATTCCGTGCAGCCGGTTCATCGCCAGCTCGGATTTGTTCCAGCGGGCGAGCATCGAGTTGAAATGGCCTGGCATCGTCACCCGCGCGTACAGTTGGAAGCCCGGCATCACGGGGGGAATAATGGGCTCGCGGCCAAAGAGAGGGAGACCGACCGGCTCAGCAGTCGGCGGCCACCTGCCTATAATGCTCGCAGCTTCGGGCCCGCAAACGCTGGACAGGAAGGACTTCAGGTCCGAGCCCGTCCAACCTGACAGCCGTGCGGCGAACAACGCCGCGCGCTCCAATTGCCCAACGCCGTCACCGCCCCGGTAGATTCGCTTGGAATCGCCGATACGGATTCCGGCATCGGCCATCATCGCCTGCCAGTTGCAGCCGTCGCGGGCGGCGACTCCCCCGTGGACAAGGGGGCCAAGCACCGCGCCGTACCCGGCTTCGTCAATTCCTCCGCAAAACGTCAATTCAGTCCCTCAAGCTTCTGGACAACCTCGCTTATCACCCACGAAGGCGTGGACGCGCCCGCCGTTACCCCGGCCAGCGACGCGCCCTCAACCTGTTCGGGTGTAATCTCGGCGGCTGTCTCGATGTGGAAAGTACGGGGGTTGACCGTTGCGCATACCGCCGCGAGCCGCCTGGTGTTGGCGCTGTGGAGCCCGCCGACTACGAACACGACTTCCACGGAACCTGCAAGCTTCAGGGCTGCTTCCTGGCGGTCAGTGGTGGCGCGGCAGATAGTCTTCACCACGATATCGCGGCCCTTCTCAAGCGGAAGCGCGGCCAGAATTCCGTCGATTTCGGTAATATTGTACGTGGTCTGGCAAATCACGACATAGGGCGGGGAAAGCTGTGACGCCCTCCCTGTCGCGGAAGCGTCAGGCACGACCACGCAGGGGCCTTCGGCATTGCCAAGGATGCTGATTATCTCGGCGTGGCCTTCGTCGCCGATGATGATGCCGGAGTACTTGCGCGAGGTGTAGTGCGCGATGATCTCCTGGGCTTTGCGAACGTGGGGACAGGTGGCGTCAACGATGTTGACCCCGAGCGAGGCAAGCTCGTCCCGGCGGGACTTGGGTATTCCGTGGGCCCGCACAAGCACCGTATCGCCCGGCTTCAGATCCCGGTCGTTCGCAAGCTCGTGGATGCCAAGCTGTTCCAGTTGGGCTACCGCCTGCCTGTTGTGAATCAGCGGGCCGACGGTCCATACGCGCGCGGAGCCCTTGGCGGTTTCGAGCGCCTTGTTTATGGCCAGGTTGACGCCCATGCAGTAGCCACAGTGTTCAGCGACAACAACTTTCATTTCTTCTCTCCATACATCAGTATAATGCCGCGAATGAGCAAGTCATATCAACGGCTGGCGACGGCTTTCGCGATAGCTGTCGTTGTCTCGGCCGTATGGCCGCGGAATTGCCGCGCCGAATCGTTCTCCTATCCGCCAACCGGCTTCAAACTGGAACTGCCTGCGGGATGGGTAGTGGACGCATCCGCCAGGGCAGAGCCTCCGCCCGAGTCGTTCTTTGCATCCCCCAAGCCGGACTACGCCGCAATAAATGAGGGCAAGCTGCTGGCCTCGTGGCTGCGCAAGACCGAGGGCAAGCGGTACGCCCGGCTCCAGGTCTTCATTGGATGCCCGACCGGCGAGATGGACGATATGATGATCGCCTCGGTCGAGAACGAACTGATCAGCGGAATCAAGAGGACAATCCACGACTACGTCCCTCTCGATTACGGCGGGATAAAGCTCAATGGCTACCAGTGCATCCGGATGATGGGCTGCTGGGGCAAAGACCCGAGATTCGAGGGAATACAGTATATACTTGGTGACGCAAAGGCGTCGTACATGATCGTATTTGCGTATGACGGCGCGGACTCGTCAGCAATAAGGCCGGAGGCCGAAAGGATCGCAGGTTCGGTCGGGGCTGGAGAACCATACAGGAAAGAGGGCTCGCACATGCTGCTGAATATCATCGCCATATTCGCCGTGCTCTTCGCGATCTACTTCGTCGCATCAAAGGTCATCGCGTACCGCAAATCCTCCGCTGCGCTGGCCTTGTTGCTGGCAGCGGCCGTAACCCTTGCATTGCCTTCATTGGCTGCGGCCGAGACCGCGCAATTCGGCTCCAGGGTGAAGATGATCCCGCCAACCGGGTATGCTGAGGACGCTCCCTCGAAGTCCGCCGAGGATGTGAGCCAGTACTTCGGTACTTTCCCCAGGGAATTCTACCCATACGTCAAGTACCTGATGCCCGAGGAGTTCGACGAGAACGACCCCGTTGTCGATGAGTACAAGATCATGCTCTACCCGATTCCCGTCCCGGGCGCAAAGCTGGACACCGAGGAATTCGAGAAGCAGTACGTCAAGTTCAACAAGCTTGCCAACTACAAGCGCGAGTCGATCAAGGTGCTCGACAACGCCGGGAATCCCTTCATCCGATTCACATTCACCATCGAGAGCGTTTTCGAGGCGCCCCTGTCATCTGTTGTCTATGCCCGCGTCGCCCCCTTTGGCTTCATTGTGTACGAAGTATCGGCACCGGCCGCGGAACTGAAGAAGCGCGAAGCCGACTACGTCAAGAGTTTCCTGTCAGTGGAGGTTACGGGCGGCGCGGAACTGCTGAGCTTCGCTGAGGGTTCGGAAAGTACCAGGGAAATCCCCTTCATAATGATCGTTGGTGCGGCAATCCTGGTCATAGCGTTAGCGCTGCTCGTGGTTGCTTTTCTGCGCAGAAGGAAAAATGAAGCCAACTGACATCGCCGCTATCGTGCTCGTTCTGTGCGCGCTGTTGTTCGTCGCCGCGAATGACACCGTTGAAAGTGTCGTCCCTGCGGATTGGACACGGACGCAGATCCCCTTCAGCGTGGAGTTTTTCCAACTGACCCGCCCGCCCATGGCCATCGGCTCAACGGGCGCGTTCCTTGTCAAGGGCCTGCCGGGCAACGTCTTCGTGGCAATTGTAATGGACCGGCCGGGAGTGATGATCCCCAGGCTTGACGAACTTGGATTCGGCGGAGGCAAGCCAACCAGCACCAAGCGCGAATTGACCGATATCACCTACGGCTTTGACAAGGGCGGCCACAAGGGCGTAATTCTGGTCCGGGAGCTATCGGCCGCGCGGACCCTCGTAGCGCTGTTCGAGGACACCGAAGACCTGGCGGCGGTCGAGGAATGCACGCGCAATCTGCGTGGAGTTTCGAATTCCATGAGCCCTTACCTGTTGTTCATCGTCATGACCATAGCAGTTGTGGCGATTGTCCTTATGTACCGCATGCGCGGCTTCCATCGTTTGCCAAGGAGCGATCAATGATCTCACCGCTGCCGAATATCAACCCGAAGACCGTTCGTTGCGCGCTTGAGGCGATGCTCGCCGAGGATATCGGCAGCGGGGACGTGACCACCGCCCTGTTCCCTTCCGGAAAGCAGGTGGAAGCATACTACGTGTCGCGGGCCGATGCGGTGATGTGCGGCGCGCCCTTCGTGAGCATATTGTTCGAGGTCTCTGAAGGCAAGGTGTCCGTCGAGCCACTTGTCGAGGAAGGGGCAACATTCCAGGCCGGGACAAAACTGATCCGCGTCTGTGGCTGCGCCGCGACAATACTGACCGTCGAGCGGACATCGCTCAACCTGCTCTCGCGCCTGTGCGGCATCGCTGCCAAGACCAGGAAATTCGTCGCCCTCGCGGGAGGAAGAACGGAGATTTTCGACACCAGAAAGACCACCCCCCTTCTTCGGCAGTTCGAGAAGTATGCGGTAATGGTCGGCGGTGGAAGAAATCACCGGATGGGGCTCTATGACCAGGTGCTGGTTAAGGACAACCACCTGACATTGCTTTCGGGCCAGAGCCGCGAGGAATTCGCATCGCTCGTCTCGCGAGCCCGTTCGCAGGCAGAAGGCCTCAAGGTGGAAGTAGAGGTTGACAACGTCGAGCAGTTCAAGGCCCTGCTGGCCGCCGAGCCCGATATCATCCTTTTGGACAACATGAGCCTTGAAGACATGGCCTCCTGCTGCAGGATGCGGGACGAGCACGCGAAGAACGGCGGGGCAAGCGTTATCCTCGAGGCTTCCGGCGGGATCAGCGAGGCAACCGTAAAAGCCATCAGCCGCACGGGAGTTGACAGACTTTCGGCGGGCAGCCTGACCTATGGCCCCAAAGTCGTGGATATCGGACTGGATTTCGTGGCTTGAGCGCATCACTCCGGCACATCAGGCTTGACTCCGTGGACTCCACCAATACGTGGGCGCGGCAGGAGATTGCGCGGCTCGCGGAAGGGACAATAGTCACCGCAAGACACCAGACGGGAGGCAGAGGCCGGGGCTCGAACCGCTGGGTCTGTCCGCCCGGAGGCGGCGCGCTGTTTTCGCTGGTGATTGACAGGCGCAAGGAGTGGGATTTTTCGGACCTCGGCAGGCTCTCGGTGGATGCGGCGGAAATCACGGCAAAGTTTATCCGCGATAAATGGAACCTGGAGGCGGTTGCGAAAGTCCCAAATGATGTGATGGTCTTTGGTCGGAAGATATGCGGTATCCTCGTTGAGGAAGCCGCCGACAAGATCATCGTTGGAATAGGCCTGAATACTGACCTGGACCCCGCCCTGCTCAATATCGGGGGCGAGGCTACGTCAGTCTATGCGTTGCGGCAACAGCGTAGCGATAATGAGGGAATTGCACTGGAACTGGCCGGATTGCTTCTGGAGCGTTTTACGACCTCGAAGCCCGGCCCCCTGGAGGATAGATGAAGCGGATTGGCGTCGGCATATTGCTCGGAGCAATGCTTGCTGTTGTCATGTCCTTCTACGCGCGAGCCGCGGTGGAGAAGAGATTCTCCCTGCAGGGGCAGCAGGACATGATCCTGAAAGTCCCAACCAGCGCGGGCGAGCCGGTGCTCAATTACAACATCGTTGTGCCAACCCCTCCGCTGGTGGCTGGCGACGATTTCTGCTTTGGGGTAATCGCGAAGGACCGCTTCTTTGCGCTTCGCAGGTCAGGTGCAAATGTCGAATTCCTGCGCGTGGTGGGCGGAAAACCTTCCGTGATGTCCGCCCTGCCCTTCGGCGCCGAGGAAAACGTAACGATCCAGGTCAGAGGCCCATTATGCGGAATCAGGACAACTTCCGGCAAGGCAACGGTCTATAGTTCCGACGAGAATATCCCCCCTGTCTGGGCGTGGTACGGCGGGGCCACGGAAGTTCCTGTCTTCAGGCCTCTGTCCGCAGTAATGTTCGCCGACTCTTTCATGCGCGAGAAATCGGACGAGGGCGAGTGGCGCCCGCAGAGCGGCAAATGGGAAATCGTCTCGATCCCAAACCCAAGCAGAAGCGCAAACGCGTTCCGCCTGAGGGGCAGCAGCCCGGAAACGGGAGTCGCGGTTGAGACTCTCGACCTCCCCGATTGGGACAACTACATGGCCGAGATGAACATTCGCCTTAACCTGAAGCCCGCCAAGACCTCCGACACCCCCGGTGCGGGAATCGTTTTCGACTACCGCGACGCCGCAAACTACAGCGCCCTGCTGGTTGACCCGGGCGCAAAGACGGGCGGCTGGGCAAGGGTTACGACGTTTTCCCCGGGCGGCCGCAAGGTGCTGGGTGAGCAGACGGTCAACATCCGCGCCAACCAGTGGTACCACCTGAAAGTACTCCAGACATTTGGCAGGCTCGTGGTCGAGATAGATGAACAACAGATACTAAGCATTTCCGATCCGGCGATCTCGTCCGGGAAATTCGGCCTGATGGTCGGCGACGACTGCGTCGCGGAGTTCGATGACCTCGACGTTCGGTCCCTCACCCCCCCGGAAACAGCCTCGCTGCTGACCGAAAACGGCATCTGGCACACGCTGGGAGATGTCACGCTCGGCAAGGGCTCCTTCACGTTCGCGGGCACTGCCCCGTCGTTCGCATTCCTGCCGCTTGCCTTGCACGACGGCGCGCGACTAACCGGCAAGCTCAACTGGAGGGAAGGTTCGCAGGGCGCCCTGATGATGGGAGGCATTGACCCGACCGCGCGGACGCTGGTCCTTGTTCCCGCGGCACGCCTCGCCACACTGGCCGAATTCGAGAGCGGAGAGTTCGCTGACGGCCCCCGCCGCATCAGCGCCAACGCGAAGCAGGCTGGCAGTTGCGAATTCACGGTCAGGGTCTTGAAGGATTATGCCCTGATCGAGGTGACCGGAGACATCCGGATGCTGGAAACGGTTCCGTTGAAAGACGGCCGGCTTATCTTCGGCATCGGCGGACGCGAGGGCTTCTCGGCCAATACCGTAGAGGTGTCGTCCTTTTCCCGCAGCCGACTGATGTTGTGGAAGAACGAGATTTTCACGTTCGAGACGACGATGCAGAACTGGAACGATGATACGTTGCACTGGAAGCGGACGGGCATCTCCAAGGAAGGTCTGACCAGTTGCATCGATGACCGGGTGTTCAGTTCCAACATAGAGGTGACCGTCAACCTCGTCGAGGCCCAGTATACCAAGCCAAAATGGACCGTGAACGCGGTTCTGCCGAAGAACAACTCCTCGATTGACAGCGGATACCTGTTCGGACTTGACCGGAAGGACGACCAGTATGAGGCATATTTCTGCAAAGGCGGAGACGAACTCTGGCGGCTCCCCGTGGAAAAGGCCGACAAGATCGTGTCCGTGGGGCTTGTCCGAAACGACAGGTTCTTCCTTTGCACAATCAACGGAGAGGTATTCAGAACGTACTCCGACCCGGACGACGTGCCGATCACGATGGCTGGCTACAAGTACGGCAGCATCTATGTGAAACCGGACCAGGTCATAGTCAACTCCGATTCCACGTTCGAGTACGTTTTCAACACTGCCCCGAGCGAGTGGCACGCGGCATCCGGCGTGTGGGAAGTACTCAACCGGTGGCAATGCGACCCCCGGTGGTCATTCTTCTCCGGCGATACCGAAAAAGACCCCGCTCAACGCGCCATAAGCAACCTTGTTCTGCTCTGGTGGCGCAGGAAACTGGTGGGCGATTTCACCTTCGAGATGTACTTCGGCTTCAAGATGGATAACTCGCGCGGCGAGAAGTACAGCTACGCGCGCGACGTCAACGTCTCGCTGACATCCTCGCCTGCCGACCTGCTTTCAGGCTACAATTTCATCGTGGACGGCAAGATGGGCACACGGCTGCACGCGGGCTCGTGGATCCAGCGTGAGAAGGTCGTGGTCCCGGCAAAGCCCGGACTGAAGCCGGAACCCATCCGGTACATATTCGATGCCTCCAATTCGCACAGGTTCTGGTTCCACTATATGCTCAAGCGCCGCGGCAACACGTTTACCCTTACGGTGACCGATATGAGCCGCCCGAATGACCTGTTCGAATATACCGACCCCGATCCGCTCCCCGTGGACAGGCTCGGAATCTGGTCGTATGACTGCCCGCTGATGATTTCCCGAATCAGGATACAGACCAGTGGACGCGCCCCGATGGTGGACCTCGACCAGGAGATCCGCTCGCGGCCGCGTTCCATTTACGATACCGGCAACTTCTAAGGCGACTCGAGTCCTTTTGAGGCAATCTGCGAGAAATCGCAGACGGTGCCTCGTTTTTGTGATATCCTCAAGGTGGCGCGTTCCTTATGTTGAAATTCCCGTGAGGAGGTAAGTAGATGAAGAGAGTTCTTGCTTTATTGACTGCGGTTGCCCTGCTGATCGCCATCGGTCGGGCCCAGGCCGACGTTGCGACGGTCAAGACAACCGCTGCGATCACTTCCGCCACTATCTACGTGGACGGGGGTCTGATCCTGCGCGGCGCAGACGCGCCGATCTCGGCGGGCGCAACCGCCATCGCGATTGACGGCCTGCCGCTTGGCATTGTTGCCGACAACACGCTGATCTCCGGCAAGGGTCAATTCACGATCGTTTCAACCGAATTCCGTACGATCTACGAACGCAAGGCCCCGAGCCCCGAAGTCGCGGAAATGGTCAAGCAACTGGCCGGAATCGACCAGAAGCTGCAGGGCTACGACAACGAACGCGAGATGCTGAAGAAGCAGGAAGCGTTCTACAGTTCGCTGTTTCCGGCCGATCCCGAGAAACTGACTGACCCGAAGCAGGCGGTTGACATGACTGCGGATGCGGTTAAGAACCTGCTCGATACCGTAACCGCAGGGCTGGAAAAGATCGCACTGCGCATGCACGAGATAGACAAGGCAGTAAAGGACCTGAAGGCACAGAAGGCCGCGCTGCAACTGCGCATATCGCAACTGGGCGGGGCCGATGTCCGCTACACCCGCGCGATAGTATCCGTGGTGGCAAATGCCCCCTGCACTGCCAAAATCGAACTGCTGTCGCTGATAGGCGAATGCAACTGGTCCCCGAACTACGACGTCCGGCTGGCAACAGGCGGAAAAGTCGAAGTCGGTTACTACGCCGATGTGCGCCAGTGGACAGGCCAGGAGTGGAAGGATATCAACCTGACGCTATCCACCAGCTTGGCGAGAAACGTCAATCTCCCGCCAGAACTGGTCCGTTGGGCTCTGACCCTGACGCCTCCTGACACCACGGGCGAACCCGTTATGGACGCTGCTGCGAAGAGCCTCGGAGCCCCGGGACTCCTCAGGGATGGTGACCGGAGATCCGCTGGAGAAGCCGAAGCCGGGAACGTGGCGGTCGGCGGCGGAATGGCTGTGGAATTCCCGCTCGAAGCGGCATCCACACTTGTTGGAGATGGCTCGATCCGCAGGCTCGCGATCAAGAAGCTGAACTTCAACGGCGAAATAGTCTATGATGCAATCCCCCGGATGACAGCGTACGCCTATGCGCGCGCCGAGATCATCAACGACAGCGCGTATCCGCTTCTCTACGGCCCGATGAAGGTCTATGCGGGCAACGAGTACCTGGGCACCGCAATGATGACCGAGACGAGCCCCGGTGCGAAGACCAAGCTCTATTTCGGCACCGATACTTCGATCGAGATCAAGTACAGGCCGATGAAGCGCAAGGCCGACGTCAACAAGCGCTCCCAGTCCTATGAATATGACTGGGTCATTGATATCACGAATCACAGGTCGGTACCGGTGACAATGTCGGTCCTCGATGCCCTGCCCAAGCCGGGCAACGAAGAGATCAAGGTCAAGTCCGTTGACATTTCGCCCAAACCAACCGAGACCACCGACGAACAGTACATCAAGTGGAACTTCACGCTGGCTCCCGGAGAGAAGAAGACGCTGACGGTCAACTTCGAGGTCACCGCGCCCGGAGGCAAAGAACTCTCCTGGGAAGGTGCATGGGAAGGAGGTGAGCAATGAGAACTATCATTTTGACAGCATCACTGCTCGCCCTGATTCTGTGCAGTGCATCCACCGCGATGGCCGAAGTAACCGCGCTCAGCGCAAAGGTTGTTTCGGTCACGGTTCTGCCCGACCGCGCTGAGGAAATCAGCACTGTTGACGCGGACTTCGTGGCTGGCAATAACCGCATAATGATCCGCAATTTCTCGCCTTCAGTTGATTTCAGCTCCCTGCGGCTGAAAGTCCTTGCCGATGCCGATGTAATGGTCACGGCAATGACAATCGCCTCGATCCCGATCCCGGAGGGAAGTTCCGAGAAGCTGCAGGAACTCCAGCAGAAGATCAATGCACTGCTGGATGAGATCGCGGTGCTGAACGACAGCATCAAGGTCCTCAGCGTCAAGGGCGAGTACGCAGCAAGGTTGCTGGAAAACACCCGCAAGGCCATCGGAATCATCCTCGCCCGGGGCGAGGCGCTTCCGGCGAATCTGGCCGAGAAAGTGGACTACCTGACTTCGATTGCCCTCGACTGCCGCAACAAGATCGGCGAAGCGCAATTGAAACTCGCGGACAAGAAGAAAGCGCTGGATGACTTGCAGCGCGAGATGGCTGCCAGCTACGGGCCATCCCGCAAGGCTGAAACCACCGCCATTGTCGAGTTGCAGTCTACCGCGGCGTGCAAGGGCACCATCGAACTGAAGTACCTTGTGTGGAACAGCGGCTGGTACCCCACCTACGAAGTGAACGTCACACCTGACACGAAAGAGGCTGTCGTTACCTACGCGGCCATCGTGGGCCAGGCAACGGGAGCAGATTGGGATGGCGTGTCGCTGACACTTGCCACTTCAACTCCCTCCATGTCGCTTGTTCCCCCGACCCCACAGCCCTGGATTGTCTCTTACGATATCCCTGTGCCGAAGCCCGCAGCCCCCACCGGTGCCTACGGAAGGCGGATGGAACGTAAGAACAAGGCACTTGAGAAGAACAACGCGATGAACGAGGATGCCAAGGACAAGGCAAAGGGCGACGAGCCCGCTGAAGAAGAACTGGCCGAGATGATGGACGCAGGTGCCGTGCAGGAAGGCGGACTTTCGGTCTCCTTCGCGCTGCCCGGCAAGATGGTTGTCCCATCGGGCTCGACCGTCAAGTTCCAGATCACCCAGGTTACGTTCCCGGCGGAAGTCCGTGATTTCGCCGTGCCATCGGTCACCCCGACGACGTTCATTCGCGCGGTGTTCGTGAACACCTCCGAATATCCATTCCTCGCAGGCGTTGCCCGTTGCTTCGTGGATGGCTCGCTTACCGGCACCACTTACATCGCCAGGATAATGCCCGGCAGGCAGGTGAAGCTGGCCATGGGCATCGAACGTCGGGTGAAGATGGAGCGCAAGACCGTCACCGACAAGCTGGACGAGCGTGGCGGGAAACTGCGCAGAGTGTTCGAGTATAAGATCGAACTAACCAACAACTCCGACAAGGTCATACCCTACGAGTTGAGGGAGCGCATCCCGATTTCCGACGACGACGATATCAAGGTGAACGGTATGGACTTCTCGGACAAGCCATTTGAGCAGACCGCCGAAGGCTTTGTCACGTGGAAGTTCGACCTCGGCGCCAAGGAAAAGAAGATCCTCGTGATCAAGTATTACGTCGAATGGCCGAAAGACAAGGCTATCTTCGGGCTGTAGTCGCATATCTGACAGCAGACAAGGGGGAGGCGCTGCCTCCCCCTTCTTATTTTGTGGTCCCGCCCTCCTTCCCATTGACTTGCCCCGAGCCGGGACTAATACCGTTTTCACATTGACATCTAACAAATATGTGGTATCCTCGATTGTAGGCGCGAGCCGAAAGGAGGATGCCTGTGGGACGAAAGAAGAGCGTGTCGAATGTGGATTCAGCCTTGCTGGCCGCCGCAAAGCGGGATCTCAAGGAGTTGAAGGGCTCGAAG
>JBAZOJ010000066.1:0-15068 GCA_041648755.1 Candidatus Brocadiia bacterium | reverse complement strand
ACATTTATGCGACACGCCTCGAACACGCAAAAGGCAGATCCATCCAAGGCTGGTTACTTAAGTTAGCGCATATGGGGGTCGCCCCTACAAGAAATTCCGCCTTCTTCGCGTCTGCCGCCGAAGCGTTAGCATTCGCCGACGAAGCGTTGGTGGTGAAAATTCGCTGCTTCGCATCTCGGGCAATTCGTGAATTGCCCCTACGAAATCCCTCGCCATCCCTCTGAATCGGTACTCGGACAACTCGGCCGTGTTGATATCGCTTGGCGGTCAACGGCCCCATTCTCTCTTATTCATCATTCAGCATTGCGCATTCATCCTTCAGCATCGGGCCTCGCAAATCAAGGTTTTTCCTACCCTCTGTCACCCTTCAAGGGAGTACTTCGCCTTCAAGCGAAAGCTGGGCTTGGGTACGCCTTCGCGTGAGACGGCTGCTTCCCGCTCTGCGGCCTCGCAATCCGCTTCTTCTCATCTCTCCGCGCCTCCGCGCCTCCGCGTGAGAATCTCCATCTTAGGTTCTCGTTCGTGTATTTGGCTCGTGCCTCTCGGCCTCGCCGCCGAAGCGGTCGTGGACAAAATCTTCACGGCTTCCGGGCCTCGCAATCAAGGTTTTTCCTACCTTCTGCGTACCTCTGTGTCCTCTGTGGTAGAACTCCTCTGCTTGCCTTCCCCTACCTCTTGATCCCGCGAGCCTGGTCCTGCCTCTCGTCAAAGCAGCGCAGAACCGCCGTGGAAAATGTGCTGAATATCTTCTTCCTGTGCTCAGGAACTGGATGCCGCTCGGGATGCCACTGCAGAAACAGGCCAAAGCCCTTCCTGCGCCGCTCCATCGCTTCGATGGTCCCGTCACTGGCGGTTGCCGCGATGAAGTAATTTTCAGAGAGGGTCGCCCCGTCAACGGCCTGATGGTGCGCGGAGTTGACGCTCGCCTCCGAGACCCCCAGTATCGAGCGCAGTCTTCCCGGTGCAATGGTTACAGGGTGCATCGAGTCCTCGCCCCGAGAGACGGCCTTGTGAAAGGCATGCTCGTCCGGCAGGTCGGGAATGAGCTTTCCCCCAAAGGCCAGGGTTGCCAATTGCATTCCGGCACAGATTCCCAGCATCGGTTTGCTGGTGAGCCATGCCGACTGAAAGAGCGCCAGGTCATTCGCCGCGCGCCGCTCTGACATAGGCTGTTCGGCCGACAAGGAAGGATAATTGAACATCGAGGAGGGATAATCACCTCCCCCGATGAACAAAAAACCGTCAACAAGATTAACGAGGGTGTCCCGAATCACCTTGTCCTTTGGAAACGGAAGCGCCGAAATCGGGACGACCCCGTTGTCGACCAGAAGGTCAACGTACATTTTCGGGCAGCGATAGACCGACCTGTACCAGGATTCGCTGTCCTCGAAGTAGTCGAAGTTCACCAGAACCTTTGGCATATCGTGGTTCATCCGCGGTCCTTTCTGGCCTTGGAGAAAAACTCAAGAAGCAGTTCGGCGCATTCCTCTTCCATAACCGGGGCAATGACCTCGACCACCCGCCCGAATTTGGCGTTCGTAACAAGGTGCAGGTCGCTATCGCACGCGCCCATTCCTCTGTCAAAGGCACCATAAACAAGGGTCTTGATGCGAGCCTGCTGAATTGCAGAGGCGCACATCGGACAGGGCTCGAGGGTAACGTATATCTCGCAGTCTTCGAGCCGCCAGTCGCTCTTCTCCGACGCCGCGGCGGTTATTGCTATCATCTCCGCATGTGCGGTCGGGTCGTGAAGCAGTTCGCGCTGATTGTGTCCGCGCCCGATGATCTTACCATCGCACACCACCACCGCCCCTACGGGCACATCGCCTGCATCCAGCGCAGACCTCGCCTCGCGCAACGCCTCGCCCATATACTTGCGGTGGAGCGATGCAAATTCGGCGTTCATTTCAACTCCCCCTGCCCCGCAAACACGGCCAGCAACGTCTCAATGCGGGGCCAATCGCCGCTTTGCGTTGCGGCGAACACGCCCGCAACCAATGTCGCAGCACAGCCGAAAGGAATGGGATCCGCAAAGTCGTCCTTCTCGTCGGGGATGCACAAAACGTCCGCGATGCGCTCGCGCAAAGCTCCGATGTTCTCCCCGCGCAGGGCGCTGACTGCTATTTCGGCGGGTGGAACCACGTAGCCGGAGGGAGCCGCGTCAATCTTGTTGTGGGCCCTGATCATCGAGACGGGCGAGTTCAGCCGAAGCGAGGCTGGCGAAGTGGCATCAATAAGCTCAATCACGAGCCCCGCGTTTTTCATCGTGCGGTCGGCTTCCCGGTGCAGCAGTTGCGCGAAATCGCCGCCCCAGCCAAGCCCGGGGGAGTCGGACAGCCTCACGGGAAAGCCTCGAAGTTCAGTGGTTTCCTCTATGGCGTCGTGCGTGGTGCCGGGCCGCGGGGAAACGGCGGTTCTTTTCCAGCCCAGGAGTACGTTGAACAGCGTGCTTTTCCCCGCGTTGGGGGCACCCGCGATGACAACCAGCGGGGGAGCTTCGATAAGTCGCGACAGCGGGATCAATCCGGCCGCCTTCGCAACCGCAAGGGGCACACGGCCGCGCTCCCCGTGCTTCAGCAGGGAAAGCCATTCGGCGGCGATCACTCGCCATCGCGACGGGGTCGCGCGTGACATAAGCACTGCTGCCCTCAAAGTTGGGGCTGAACCAAGAAAGGCCTCGTCGGCATAGACGGCAGGCGGGTCGGAGGGCGAGGTCTCGGCAAAGCCCTGCCCGGTAAGCACCCGCGACAGTTCGGACAAAACCGCCGGGGAGGAATGTACGCACACCTCAAAGGCCATCTTGTCGCGGCGCACGACGACAGCGGTGTCGATAACCTCGGAATCGCTGGATATCTCGCCCACGCGCACTTTCCCAACGATCGGAACACCGCCGGAGAAATGCGCGGCCACAAAACGCTCCGCGCCGACGCCAAGTATCGCGACAACGGCGATTCCCCCACTACCCGCGGAGGTCAGCCGGAGGAAGGTGTCAGTATCAGGCGATGCCATTTACCCTGGCAAGTCGCGCGAGCCCTTCAAACAGAACATTGGGATGGTACACAAGTTTCGAGCGAATCAGCGGCACCACCCGCACGGCCCACCCGCCGGTGATAATGCCCTGCGCCCTGCTCGCGTCGCCGTACTCATCGCCCAGCCTGTCAATGGCCCCGGCGAGGCCCCACAGGACGCCGCGCACCATGGCGGTGGGAGTATCGTCGCCCAAGGCGCTCTCGGCGTCCACGCCCTCGTGGCTGAAGTCCAGTTGTGCCGTGCCCTTGCGCAGGCTGTCGAGTTGCAGTTGCGGGCCGGGGATGATGTTGCCCCCCACGAAGCGGCCCTCGCGGACGACGCTGAAAACCAGCGCGGTCCCGCAGGAAACCACAAGGCAGTCCGGGCCTATCGAACGCATGGTTTCGTACGCGCAGACCAGGCGATCCGTTCCGGTTGTTGCAGGGCTGCGGGTTGCATTCTTGAGGGGGATCGTGATATCCTCGCCAACGACCAGAAGCCGTTTCCCGGACGGGACAACCGTTCGCAGTGCTTTCAGTGCATCGGGGACAACCGAGCAGGCCACATACAAGTCGGCTGGCAGCACGGATGGCTTTCCAATCCACTCGCGCGTGGGCACGGAGCCCAGCAGAACGGGCTTTGCGTCAAGGGCCGCCATCTTCACGGAACTGTTGCCAAGGTCCAGAAGTATTGTTGCTGCCATATGGCGAAGTATAGCGCGCGGTTTGCACGAACCAACCGAATGACGACAGGTTCGACAGAACTCGGCAGAACATCGCTTGACTCTAAGCGTCGAAATGTCGTATAATTACCTCAGGCAAGGAGGTGTGATGTCGATCTTCTTCAACATGCAGCGTGACGAGAAAGGAAAAGAGAAGGTTATGGACTACATCGCGGGGGAATATGGGGGCGTCGGATTGAACATACTGGAGTTCGTGGCAGAAAACGCCGTCGTATGCAACACCGGACCCCTCGACAAGGCCTCTGTCGTATCCCTTCTTACCGAGAGAATCGCCCGCAACGAGACGAAAGCCTGCGCGAAAACCGTCGCGGAGGCAGTCATAGACCGCGAGGATCTCGGCTCGACCGTCGTGGAGGGCATGATAGCCTTCCCGCACGCGCGGACCGAGCAGGTATCGCGCCTGCACATAGGGATTGCCACATCACGCGAAGGTTTCGACTTCGGCCGTGAAGGCAAGGTCAGGATAGTCTTCCTGTTGGTTGCCAATGACGAATTCGCCAGCGTTTACCTGCTGGCGCTTGCCGGCCTGGCGAGAATCGTCCGCAACCAGGTCAATCTTGAGGCGATGATGATCGCCGAAAACTCCGCCCAGATACGCAGCATCATCGGCGGCTCGGCCAATTTCTTCCGGGCCGACCTCAAGGCTGGCGAACTGATGAGGCCCCCGAAGGCCCTCCTCGACCCCGAGACCCCGCTGGCGCGTGTCGGCTACATCCTGGAGGAGAACCACCTGGACTGTGCTTTCGTGGTTTCCCGCGATGGCACCTTGCTTGGGGAAATCAACGACCTCGATATCCTGCGTATTTCCGCCGCCGACGCGTTTCTCGGTGACTCGGGCGCGGGCCTGATTCTTGTTCGCGACGCAATGCAGAAAGGCGTCCCGCGCGTCCGAGAGGCCGACAAGGCCGCTGATGCAGCGATGAAGATGATTGACATGCGCCGCACCCGCCTGCCCGTTGTGGACGAGCATGATCGCCTGCTGGGCGAGGTTGTCTGGTCAGATATCATCGGAAAGATGATGAAGCGATGAAGAACGACGCGATGCACGGGACCACGATTCTTGCGGTGCGTATGCCAAAGGGCTCGGCCATCGGCGGTGACGGCCAGGTTACGCTTGGCGAGAGCATCATCAAGGCCAACGCGAAGAAAATCCGCAAACTGGCCGACGGCAAGGTGATAGTTGGGTTTGCGGGCGCGACCGCTGACGCCTTCGCGCTGCTCGAGCGCTTCGAGCAGAAGCTCGCCGCCACCCAGGCGTCCACCCTCAAGGCCGCCGTCGCATTAGCCAAGGAATGGCGCACTGATCGCGTTTTGCAGAGACTTAACGCCTTTCTGGTTATCATGGACCACGATACGCTCGTGCTGCTTTCCGGCACCGGTGACATCGTCGAGCCCGATGACGGAATCATCGCAGTCGGTTCGGGCGGCAACGTCGCGCTGGCTGCCGCGCGCGCCTTTATTGCGGCCGGAATGACGGATCCCGCGCAGATCGTCGAGAAGTCGCTGGCCATCGCCTCGGACATCTGCATATACACGAATCACAACTTCACGGTAGAGGTGATCAAGTAATGTCCGCCAACGAGATGACGCCCCGCGAATTGGTCAAACACCTCGATAAGTACATCATCGGGCAAAACGAAGCCAAGAAGGCAGTTGCCGTTGCGGTGCGCAATCGTTGGCGCAGGCTCCAGTTACCGGCGAAAATGGCCGAGGAAGTCAACCCCAAGAACATTATCATGATCGGCCCCACAGGCGTCGGCAAGACCGAGATCTCGAAGAGGCTCGCGCAGTTGATTAAAGCCCCGTTCCTCAAGGTCGAGGCGACGAAGTTCACGGAAGTGGGCTACGTCGGCCGCGACGTTGACACGATTGTGCGCGACCTCGTGAAGATGTCCATCACGATGGTGGAAAACGAGGAAATCGAGAAGCTCGGCCCGCGCATCAACGAGATAGTTGACGAGCGCATCCTTGACATCCTGCTCCCCGCCCCTTCCTACCCCCCGACCACCGGCGAGGGCGAAGACCCGCATGTCCGGTACGCTGGGACACGGGAAAAGCTGCGCAAGCAACTCAAAGATGGCCTGCTCGACTCCCGCGAGGTCGAGATCCCCGTAACCAACGAGCCATCCGGCAAGGCCGCCGAAGTCTTCTCCGCGGGTGGATTCGAGGAGATTTCCAACGAGTTGTCCGATATGCTCGGCCGCATGATCCCCGGGCGCCAGCAGATGGTGCGCGTTCCCATTGCGTCAGCGCGCGAGATGCTCAAGGCCGAAGAGGCCCGGAAGCTGATTGACCAGAAGAAGGTCGTCTCCGAGGCGATATCCCGCGCCGAGAATACCGGTATTGTCTTCATTGACGAGATTGACAAGGTGGCTTCCCGTCCGTCGCCGCACGGCCCGGACGTCAGCCGCGAGGGCGTTCAGCGCGACCTTCTGCCGATTATCGAGGGCTCGACTGTCCACACCCGCTGGGGGATGATCCGCACCAATCACATCCTGTTCATCGCCGCGGGCGCATTCCACATTTCCAAGCCCTCCGACCTCATTCCCGAGATGCAGGGCCGCTTCCCCATCAGGGTCGAGCTGTCGCCCCTGACGGCCAAGGAATTCGCCCGTATCCTTGTTGAACCCGAAAACGCCCTTGTGAAGCAGTATTCCGCGCTGCTGGGCACCGAAGGCGTTGACATCAAGTTCACCGAGACTTCAATCGAGGAAATGGCCCGCATCGCCGAGGACCTGAACACACGGCTTCAGAACATCGGCGCTCGCAGGCTGCACACGGTGCTCGAAAAGGTGCTGGAGGAGATAAGCTTCACCGCCCCGGAGATGCCCGGAAAGTCATTCCGAATCGACGCGCGGTTCGTCCGCTCCCGTCTGAGCGAACTGCTCAAGGACGAGGATATGTCGCACTATATTCTGTAGGGGGCGGGCAGCCCGGCACTGCTCTAAGGGCACTTCAGCATCAGAATGTCCGTAAACACCAATGCATCGATCAAGAGCGACAGGATCAACCCGCCGGCGAAAGGCAACGAGTACCACAGCCCGTAGAGTCTGTCGTCACTTAGCATCGAACGCCCCCTTCACAAACAGCCTGTCACCGAGCGGAAACAACAGGTCATTCCATACATCCAAGTCCTCACTACCGCTCACGGGTTTCCAGCCGTCTTTGATTCGCTTGCTGTCTCCTCCTGGTCTGGAGGCGTCAATCCCCTCCCCGGGCTGCATTCTGCATTCTCTTTTGCCAAACCCATCCACCTCATGGTACAGGGCATTGTACGTTCGGTCTACTGTATCCGACAAAACAAGGAGCACACGGTACCTGCCTCCATCCATTCCGTCGCTCACAACGGAGAATGGCAACAATCTGCCCTTCCAGCACGTCATCAGCCATTCAACATTGAGCCATGCCCGATCTTCACCTTCTTCTCTGTGTTCCGCGAGAAAATCCCTTGCCTGCCGCTTAAAGTCCGAGGAAAGAAGCCGTGACTCCAAGCCGTCTGCAAACGACTTGCCTGGGCCCATTCCATACGTCGCATAGCACAGGCGCGTAACGTCAATCCTCTTTGCATCCCCTGGCTCCACAACCATCATTATCCGGCTCTTCCCGGTGGCCGATGACTCGTATCGCACTCCGGAAACGTACGCCACACCTCGCCAACGTAACGATGTCAAGTTGCGGTGCAAGTATAGAGAAGCCGACACAACAATAATTGCAAACACTGGATAAAAGATTAGGAGCGACCGCAGCCGTACTTTTATCTGTGCCTTGGAAGCAAACTTCATTCACATCTCCTTCGGAATCGCCGGGCAGCGAGGCATTTTCCCTGCGCCTAATGTCTCAATCGCCAGAGTCATGCATTCGCAAAGTCACATCCTACTACTGTTTGGTCCTGAGTGCAAGAGAAGCATAGTAAATGAAGCCCGACCGGAAACCGGAGCAAAGACTGCCGAGGCAGCTTACAGCCACGTCCTCTTCCGATATGCCCGATACTCCTCGCCGTACTGCGCCTCCATCGCGCGCTCTTCGAGGTGCTCCCAGAAGAAGATGTTGCCGATGCAGAGGATGCCCAGCGCCATGCTGACGACCGCACCGTAGCGCACCGACCACCCAAGGATCCACAGGATGAACCCCATGTACATTGGATGGCGAAGATGTGCGTACAGGCCAGTCGTAACAAGATGGCCGATGTTCTCCACTCCCCGCAGTTGCACGAGCCCCACAACCGCCAACGTGCAGCCCACAGCCACTAACCCGATTCCCAGATCCTGCACGAGGTTTGGCATAAAGAACTGCACCGGGTCCAGCGGGACCATAAGAGGCCAACTGCCCAGCATAGTGCACATGGCAGCAAAGACCACGGCGAAGACCGCTTTGTTCCGGCTGTCTATCCGCCCTGCCTTCTTGAGCAGTTCGTAGCTGGTGCGAATCGCCAGGCCAAGCAGGCAAAGACCCGCGACGACGTAATATGTGCTGTGCATAAATGCTCCTGTCACCGGGAATCAAGCATTGCAGCGGCTTGTGCGCAGGTCACACCGAGCACGGCGGAATCTGCGCACAGGCGGTATATCACCTCACTATCCCGATCCCTTCATCGCGGCACATAATACTGACACTTGCATGCCCCTCAAAGCGATAGAAGTACAAGTTCTGCGCTCTGAAAAGACCGTCTGGAGGTATCTCTCCTTCGATACTGGTGACGAAAGTGTCATCAGCGATGACAGGATTCCAAAAGAGGCCCCTCTTCATCTCGGGACTTGCAGTTGCTACGTCAGGCTCGCGTGCGTCGAAAAGTTCGAATCCTCCTTTTGCCCGCCGCCATTGCACGACCACGCCGTTCACGTACGCTACCGGGAATGACGACCAGCCCGGGAAGGTCTCGCCGACCACGCGCTCCACAAAGAACGCATTCTCCCGACCACTCTCCAACTCGATGATCCTCCCATCAATCCGGTATGCGGAGTTCGAATCGGTAACGTTCAGCGCACTCTCGTCTTCACCAATGAAGTAGA
This sequence comes from Candidatus Brocadiia bacterium, assembly GCA_041648755.1. Classification (GTDB taxonomy): domain Bacteria; phylum Planctomycetota; class B143-G9; order B143-G9; family B143-G9; genus JBAZOJ01. Next base: position 6,308 of record JBAZOJ010000066.1, on the reverse strand, counting down.
ATCGCCCCCCCACTTCCCTGATGATACCGGTCAGATTCCGTTCGAGAACCTTCTCCAGCGAATAGTCAGGATAAATCTTCAATATGACGCTCGCGACGCGCCCCTTTTCCTGCTTGGAGGATCTCTTACTGCTTCCACCGCAAACCAAGAGAAAGTCCCGGAAAGGAGTGACATTCAGCCATTCAGGGTTCTCGACTTGAGTCACATAGGAGGCAAGGTCAAGTTCGCGCCATTTGCCGTCCCAGTTGTCTAAGAACGCCACACTCACGGCGTTCATCATCTTTGGGCGGGAATCGCCTCCAGAAGACCAGTTGTTCTTGCCTTCCATCTCAAATTGAACAGCCATTTTGTCTGATAGCTCGATGGCAGATTTGTCCCCGAATTGCTTGTCAACCAAAACGAAGTGGCCTGTCTTCCTTTCGACCAAGACAAATGCAGAAATCGTTCTGCCGTAGGGAACTGCCGTTTGCTCTAAGACCCACCAGCGATCAGAATTGTAGAATGCTCTCTCCGACGGAAAGGCATCGAGAGGCACGGATACCTTCCTGCTCCATGCCTTGTCGGGCCACGGGTAATTGTGGTGCATCACAAGTTCCCCGGCACCTTCGATTTCCGCGTAGTCATGCTTCCCGAGGATCGCCTTGCCACCAAAAAACGTCTTCTGGAAAACACACATATTGCTCGGAAGATCGTATACCGCCACTTGAGACAATTTGTTGGCCAAGACCGCACGCTGCCCGTCGCACGCTACCACCATCCAGGGATAACTGGCGTCCGTCCTCAAAAGGTGGAGTTCCCCTACGAGCTTCGGCAGGGGAATGTCCGACCTCCCGATGCCCTTTGCACCCAACCACAGTAGCAGGCCGAGGAATATGGCAAGAATGACAAGCCCGACATACTTCACAGCGCCCCCTTGTGCGTTGCAGAGCCGTTGAGAACATAAGTCCGGCAATCCTCACTGCCGACTGGTGGCAACACTTTTTCCTGCGGCCCTCTTGGGCACAGCAATATCTGCTCCATTTTGCTCACACATATATCCTACTGGCGTTTTGTGCAATGTACAAGGACGGCGGGGGCAATAAAGCCCGTCGCAGGTCGGAGCAAGGACTGCGGAGGCTGGTTCTATGCTCGTCCGCAAAGGTCGGAAGGCCCACGTTGAGCGTGACCTTATGAAGGACCCGCCAGTCCGGTGTCATCCTCCTGCGCTCCCGCGACACGCTTTCATTCGGCAGGCTCCCATTCGCCAAGCTCCCATTCGCCAAGCTCCCATTCGCCAAGCTCCCATTCGACAAGCTCAGGGCTCGGGAGGACAAGCATGAGGGAAACACACGGGATCTGCCAGCAGAAAGACGACCCTGACGCGCCTCTTTGGCCTCGCAAGGCTCAACTACTTAGCTCAATTCGCGTTCATTGCCTCGCGCTTTCAGCGCTTCGCCGACGTAGCGTTGGCGTTTATTGGCTCGTGCCTTCCGTCCTCGCCTTCGAAACGCTGGCTCGTGTCTTTGTCTCTCGCCGCCGAAGCGGTCGCGGTAAAGATCTTGGCTCTTTGGCTACGCAGTCCAGTTCTTTTCTGCCTTCGCGGACTTGTGCCTTCTCGTGACTCCGGGTTTTCTTCTGTCCGTGATTTCACAACTAAACTCCCGGCGCCTCTTCCCTTCGCGCCTTCGCGCCTTCGCGTGAGAATCTCCGCTTTTCGTTCGTGTGTTTGGCTCATGCTTCCGGGCCTCGCGGAAGGATCTGTCCTCTTTCGTGTGTGGAGCAAGGTCCGCCGTAGGCCCGGCGTAGGAGGATGTATTTCGTGGTAAAAGCTCTTGGCTCTCTGGCCTCGCAACTCAAGGTTTTTCCTACCCTCTGCGTACCTCTGTGTCCTCTGTGGTAAAACTCCTCCGTTCGACTTGGCTCACGGCCTTCGGCTCTTCCGGGCTTCGCAAAAATCCTCTCTTTTCGCGTTCATTGGCGTTCATTCGCGGACAAGCTCTTCGGCTGCTCTCTTCTCTTCCGGCTCGTGTGTTTCGTGGTTAATCCTCCACCCCATCAAAAAGGGGCGCCCTGCGGCGCCCCTTTCCAACGGTAGATTACGGTTTTTCCTTAAAGCAGCACCTTCGCGATGCGCTCCATTGCCCAGTCGATCTCTTCCTTGGTGATGACCAGCGGAGGAGCGAAACGGATGACCTGATGGTGCGTTTCCTTTGCCAAAATGCCCAGCGACAGCAGCTTCTCGCAATATGGCCTCGCAACGCCGCACTCGACCTTGATCTCGACGCCAATCAGCAGGCCGCGCCCGCGAATCTCCTTCACAACGGGCGAATTCAGACCGCGCAGTTTGCCCATGAAGTACTCGCCCATCTCAAGTGAGCGCTCAGCCAGCTTCTCGTCTACGAGCACGCTCAGAGCCGCATCTCCCACAGCGCAGGCCAGAGGGTTGCCGCCGAACGTGGAGCCGTGGTCGCCGGGAGTGAATACCTTCATGATGTTATCGTTGCACATAATGGCGGATACCGGGAAAACCCCGCCGCCAAGTGCCTTGCCGACGATGTACATATCGGGCTCGATGCCGTCCCACTCGCAGCAGAACATCTTGCCGGTGCGGCCAAAGCCGGTCTGGATTTCATCCGTGATGAGCAGGATGTTGTTGCGCGTGCAGATATCCCGTGCAGCCCTGAGATAGCCTTCGGGCGGGACGATGATACCGGCCTCGCCCTGGATGGGCTCGACCAGGAAGGCCACGGTGTTCTCGTTGATCGCGGCCTCAAGCGACATCGGGCATCCGTACTTGATGATGGAAAAGCCGGGAGTGAACGGGCCAAATCCATCCCGATACTGGGCCTCGGTGGAGAATCCGACGATGGTAATAGTGCGTCCGTGGAAGTTGTTTTCGCAGCAGATGATCTCGGCCTTGTTCTCCGGAACGCCCTTGACCTTGTGGCCCCACTTGCGGGCAGCCTTGAGTGCCGTTTCGACGGCCTCGGCCCCGCTGTTCATCAGCAGAACCTTGTCCTTCTTGGATATCTTGGCAAGTTTCTCCTCGAACGGACCGATGCGGTCGTTATGGAACGCGCGCGAGGTCAGCGTGACCCTGTCTGCCTGCTCCTTCAGCGCGGCGATGATCCGCCTGTGCCGGTGCCCCTGGTTGAGGGCGGAGTACGATGACAACATGTCCATGTACTTCTTGCCCTCGGGATCCCAGACCCATACACTCTCGGCGCGAGAGATTACGATGGGCAGCGGGTGGTAGTTGTGGGCACCGTATTTCTCGGCGACTTCGATGCAGTATTTGCTCGTGTACTTCTTTTCTCCGCTACTTGACATACTTGCTCCAGTCAACGATTATCGGGAACTCGCTGGCTCCCTCTTTTTTCATGAAGCGGGAAATCACCTCGGCCTCGATCGGCAGAATGGACTTGTCGCCCGGCACCATTTCGGTGATCTTCTTGGCTGGCGCTTGGGCGTTGGACATTGCGTAGCAGAAAATGGGAGTGCCTTCCTTGGCGTACTTGATGGGAAGGTAAGCCAGACCGTGCTGCACGCCCTCGACCGCAACGTTCGACGTCACGTAGCCGATCATTCCGCCACGGGCATCGAACACCGGATCGCTGTTGGCCAGCATGCGCGCGCCCTTGGATGTCACGCGGAACCGGACGATCTCGCGGGTGCGGCCCTTCTCGTTCTCAAGCATGGCATCGCGCCCGATGAAGAACGGCTTGTGCAGCCTGACCGCAAAGCCGTACCCGGCCTCGATGGGAAGAACGCCGAAGTGACCTGCCAGCTCGTGGCCGTACAACGGGAGCCCTGCCTCCGTGCGCAGCGAATCGCGAGCCCCAAGTCCGACCGGCTTGGCGCCCAAGGGTTTTCCCTGTTCGAGGATCGTGCGCCAGAGCGTGACGGCGTTGTCAGGATGAACGTAGATCTCGAACCCGATGTTCTCGCCGGTGTACCCGGTACGGGCAACTATCGCGTCCATTCCGGCCAGTTTTCCGCGGCAGATGCAGAACCGCTTCAGGCGGTAGATCTCCTTCTTGAACTCGATGCCGTCCGCCATTCCCAGCAGTGTTTCGAGCGACTTCGGCCCCTGGAAAGCTATGTCAACGCGCGAGTCCGAGCCGGCTTCGTCGAGCTTCTTCAGGTTGCGGATCGTGACCTTCGCTTCACAGCGCTTGCCAGGATGCTTTGCGTCAATGATGTAGCGGCCTTCATTCACCCCGCGAAGCCATGCCTCGTCCTTGTCTGCGTTGGCAGCATTGACAACCATCATGAAGTGCGTGCGGTTGACGCGGTAAACAAGGATATCGTCAATCGGAACACCATCCGGCCCGAGCAGATAGGAGTAGTGGCCCTGGCCGTCGCGCAGCCAATGGACGTAGTTTGAAGTTATAGTATCCAGGAAGCGGATGACGTTTGCGCCGATGAAGTCCATCACGCCCATGTGCGACACATCGAACAGTCCGGCCGCGACGCGGCAGGCAGCATGCTCGTCCGCTGTCGAGGTGTACCAGACCGGCATTGTCCAGCCGGCGAAAGGAACCATCTTGCCCTTCAGCTTCAGATGCTCTTCGTACAGCACGGACTTGCGCGGTTGCTCCTCGGCGGGTTTCCATTCAAACGCCACGGCGTCCTTGGCGGCCGCCAGCGAAGGCAGATTGCGCCAGCCCACAAAGAATGGCTTGGAAAGTGAGAACATCTCCGGTTGCTTCGCGACGAGATCGGCTCCCTTGAAGTCGTTGCCATCTGCCAGATACACGGGAAGCCCAGCCGCCCTGCGCTCCTCGGCCATAACGCCTACGCCGCACCGGATCGCCCCGGCGCTGACAAGGCGGTCTTCGAGCCTGTGCATGGCCTCTGTGACCCCAAGCAGAATAACGCGGGTATTTTCCTTGGATGTACAATCGAAAGAGCAGCGCATCGCGATGATCCCCTCGGAGTTCTGGGCGCCCTTGCAGTTTGACAGCGACTTCCAGATGGGATCGAATTTGCCGATAAGTTCCACCGCCTTGTGGCCAAAAAGAGATAGCGAGGTAAGGCCCTCGCCATGGGGACAACTCAAGTCCTCGACGAGGAAAGGCCCCTGAACCTTCGCAAAGTAGTCCACGCGGTCGGTGACCACGTAGCAGTCGGAATTTGCCCTGAGCCAGTTCTTCAGCGTCTCGAAGCGCGAGCCCCTTGTGACCAGCAGGTAGCGATCAACATCTCCTTCGCTGTCCAGCCGGAGGATATCAACGTCGTCAATCACCTTCCCGTCAGGGTCGAGGAGGAAGGTTCTCTGAACTTCCCACGGGGAAAGCGAGAGGATATCTGCGGTGCAAAGGTCCTGCAAGGCGGCACGGGCGCGCTCGCCGGAAATCCTCAGAATACCGTGCTGCGGGGTTTCGACTATCGCGCAGCCTTTCTTCGAGTGCGAAATCTCGGATGACTTGTCGCCGTAATGCTCAGGCAACTCGTACCCGCGGATGTGGAACATCCCCTTCTCCGCATCGTAAGAGTCGCCGCCCAGGTGTGTGCGTGAGAAGAATGGGTAGCAGGAAGGCTTTTCGACCTCAATCTCGGCCGATGACTTCTGCACCAGGCAATCCACTTCGTCCTTCAGTGTCTCGAGCAAACTGAATTCTATTTTCCCGCGCCCTACTGCCCCCTTGCTCTCGAGGTACCGGAACGGGTGAATGTTCTTGATGGCCCGGGCGATGATCCCCGCGAGGGCGGGCATATGCTCCGGCCGCAGGCCGCGCTGCGAAATCCATGTCGTGCCCAGCCGTATGGCGCCAGGGTGCGCCGCGTTGGTGTCGCCAGCGATGGTGTTCTTGTTGCAGGTGATCCCGACAAGGTCCAGAATTCTGCTGGCCACTTCGCCTGTTATCGGATAGCCGGTTGGAGACTTGATCTTGCGCAGGTCCACAAGCAGCAGGTGGGTCTCGGTTCCACCGTAGACCATTTCGAGCCCCTGCTCCTTCAGCGCCTCGCCCAATGCGGCGCAATTCGCCTTCACCACACCCATAAGGGAGCGATACGCGTCAGTGTTGTCGAGCATGAAGCAGACAGCCTTCGCCGCAATCTGGTTGAGGTGAGGGCCGCCCTGCTCGCCGGGGAACACGGCCATGTCGATCTTGTCGGCGTGGTCATGGTTGGTCGAGAGGACCATGGCACCACGTGGTCCGCACAACGTCTTGTGCGTCGTGGTTGTGATTGCGTCCGCGTAGCCGATGGGGCTCGGGATAAGTCCCGCGACGATGAGGCCTGCGGGATGGGCGATGTCGGCAAGGAGAACTGCCCCGACGGTGTCGCATATCTCGCGAAGTCTCGCCCAGTCCATCGCCCAC
>JBAZOJ010000065.1:0-15318 GCA_041648755.1 Candidatus Brocadiia bacterium | reverse complement strand
GACCACCTGTTCACGCCGCTGGTATTTGAGCCGGGATTTTTCTTCGCGTCATTCGAGTACCACGGGGGCCATCTCGTGTCTCATACGATTAACCGTTTGAGCGGCGGCCAGTTGCGTTCATTGGTTCCCTGAAAAGCGATTGACTTCCCGGCTCCCCTGAATACAATGGCCCGACTTCCTGGAGAACAATGAAACGTCAGACCGGCAGGACGGCGAAAAAATCGAGTGACCGCGGACTCGCTTCGGCGCAGTTGTGCGGAGAGGCGTCGTTCGAGAGCGGAACACCACAGCGTGCGACTCCCCCGCTCGATGCCCCTGATGCGAGCCTGGCTGCGGCCAAGCGCATTGAAGAGCTGGAACTGAAGCTTGCTGCGCTGGAACAGAAGCTCAAACATGATGCTGAGCACCTTTGCCATGCCGACAGGTTAATGACACTTGGCACTCTCTCGGCAGGGGTTGTTCACGAACTCAAGAACCCCCTTGGCGCGGTATCGGGATTCTGTCAGCTTGGTCGCCAGATGCTTGCCGCTTTGCGTCCTGCTTCCGGGAATGCCGAGGAACGCGATGAGATGTCGGGCCTGTCGATGTGTCTCGACGAGATCACGAAGAACGTCGATATCATGCAGAGCATTCTCGAAAACCTCAGATCTTTCAGCCGCAAGGACGCCGGGACAACGGGGCGGATCGACCTTATCGCCACAATCGCTGACGCGATAAAGATCCTCTCTTTCAGAATGCACAACGGTGCGAATGTTGTGCTTCTGCCGGGCCCGGAGAGTTTCTATATTAACGGCAACGCCAACCAGCTTGTGCAGGTCTGGACCAACATACTCGGGAACGCATTCGATGCGATTGCGGAGCGCGAAGAGCGGGATCTGGCATTCACCGGTAACGGACGGGTAGAGGCGGTGGTTTACCCCTGCGAGCGTGGCGTGGTCGTGGAGATCCGAGACAATGGCATCGGAATGCCGCCGGATGTCAGGGACAAGTTGTTCACCCCATTTTTCACAACCAAAAAGGAATTTGCGGGGACCGGGCTCGGGCTATCCATCGTGGCGCAGATCCTGCGGGAACATGGCGCCGGGATCGAAGTGGAAAGCGAGCCGGGGAAGGGGACATTGTTCCGGATCAGGTTCACGGCAGCCGAATAGCAAAGAGGCGCAAAGGGCTTTCTTCAGCCAAGGCCGTAACGTTTTTTCGGTTGACCGTAATACCAAGCATCCTACAATCCCTTTCAAACCTCCGGATGCACTCAAGGAGAAATGATGGCGACTATTTCGAAGAAGATCATCGTCGAGCGAATCTCCGAGAAGATCGGCGCGAACAAGAACGACGTGAAGAATTCCATCCAGTCGTTTCTGGATATGCTTATCGAGGAACTCGCGCAGGGCAACCGCTTCGAGTTCAGGGAGTTCGGTGTTTTCGAGGTCATCACCCGCAGGGAGCGTAGCGCGCTCAATCCTAAGACAATGCAGCGCATAAAAGTGCCCGCCCGTGCGGTTGTCGTCTTCCGGCCCGGCAAGCTGATGAAGGAAAGCGTCAACAAAATTCCCCCGGGAGAACATGGAAAATCCGGTGGTGCAGGCAGATAGCGGGACGCCCCTCGTGCGTCCGGTTCAATCCCAGGCTTCAAAACGCGCCGCCTTCCTGGTGGCGCTTTTTGTTTCGATCCTTCTCGGCTCCTGCAGCCCGAAGGCTCCTGTGTCCACAGGCATTCCGGCGGGCTACATCTCTGCATTCGACATAACCCACAAGTACAACCTTACCCTCCACGCTGACCTGGCAACCGGCGTGTTTCGTTTCACTGGCGACGCTGAATTCTGCGTGAACCCCGGATCGAATCGTGCTCTTCTGAATGGCCGGTCGGTTTTCTTTTCCGCGCCGGTGCTGCTTCTCAACGGGAATCTTATGCTGCCCGATGACGCGGACGCCAAGCTTGACAGCGAGATTTCCGCCAAGACGGTCTTTGTTTATTCCGAAAAGCCTACTCCCGTGCCCACTCCCACCCGGTCTCGTCCCGTAAACTCTGTCCCCAGTCTGCCTCCTTCCGCCCAGCCATCCTATGCGGGAACGATCGTGCTCGACCCCGGGCATGGCGGAGCAGACCCGGGCGCAATTGGCCCTAAGACCGGCATAACCGAGAAGGCACTGAATCTTGCGGTGGCGATTGCTGTACGCGATATCCTTGTGTCCAAAGGCGCGAAGGTGATTATGACGCGCAATGCGGATGTCCACATTTCGCTGGCGGGAAGAGCGCAAATTGCCAACTCCTCGGGCGCCGACTGCTTCGTCTCGATTCACCACAACAGCACTTTCGACAGGCTCGTCAAGGGCTACGAGGTCCTGTACTCCGACAACAATCCCAATGGCGAAACCCGTCTGGCCGACTCAATCGTTCTCTGCAAGGCAATCAGTTCAGCAATGGACGGCAAGTGGAGCACTTACGACCGGGGCGTCAAATCCAAATCCCTTTACGTCACCCGGCTGACTTCGATTCCCTCGGTGCTCGTTGAAGTGGAGTTCCTCAGTTGTTCCGAACTCGAGCCCGTTCTTGCCAGCGACTGGTTCCGTTCCCGCGCCGCCGAATCCATCGCCAACGGTATCCTCAAGTATCTCGCCGCAAAGCACCAGTAATGCTCGAAGAAATTACCGACGGACTTACCGCCGCGCAGAGCGCAGCGGTTACGCATGGCGAGGGGCCTCTGCTCGTCATCGCTGGCGCAGGCTCAGGGAAGACCCGCGTCATTGAGCGCCGGGTTGCATGGCTTGTGTCCAACGGCGTGTCCCCGTACGAGATCCTGGGTATTACCTTTACCAACAAGGCCGCGCGCGAACTGCGCGAGCGGATACTCGAATGGGTCCACAGTCCGCGGATGTGGCTGTGCACTTTCCATTCGGCATGCGCCCGGATCCTCCGCCGTGAGATTATGCGCGTTCCCCCCTTCAGCGAGGATTTCAGCATCATCGACGAGTCAGACCGCGCCGCGCTGTTGCGCGATATCGGCAAGTCGCTCGGCATCGACCCCGCCACATATTCCACCTCGCTGTTCGGCGACATCATCTCGATGCACAAGAACTCGCGCTCAGCCGAAGCGGAGCTTTCCCGCAATCCCGAAGTCCCGCCGGATGTAATGCTGCCGGTCTATCGCGAGTACCAGATGGCGCTGGAGCAATCCAACAGCCTCGATTTCGACGATCTGCTGCTGCGCACGGTTGACCTGTTCGAGCGAACTCCCGAAGTACTCGAAAGGTATCGCAAGCGCTTCAAGCATGTCGTCGTGGACGAGTACCAGGACACAAACCATGTCCAGTATCTGCTGCTCAAGCTGTTGTGCGGCAATGGCGGCAATATCTGCGCGGTGGGCGATCCCGACCAGGCAATCTACGGCTGGCGCGGTGCAGATATCGGCAATATCCTCAGTTTCGAGAAGGACTTTCCGGGCACGAAGGTGGTAACGCTGGGGAAGAACTTCCGTTCCACCAATGCCATCCTGAAATCCGCCAACAGGCTCATCGCCAACAATAAGGATCGCTACGCCAAGGAACTCTACTCCGACCTTGGCACCGGCGAGCCACCTGCGCTGACCGTCGCCCGGGATGACGAGGACGAGGCGCTTCGTGTGGCTGAGAAGATACACGCCCTTGTCACCGACGGCGGGTGCGACCCGGGGGACTGCGCGATCATCTACCGCACCAACGCGCAATCGCGGCTGTTCGAGGATGCGTGCCGACGCTTCCGTCTCCCGTACACTCTCGTCGGAGCCGTTGCTTTCTACAGGCGGGCCGAGATCAAGGATATCGTGGCCTACCTTCGAGTGTTGGTGAACCCGCTCGACGCCATATCGCTCGTGAGGGTGATTAACAGGCCTTCCCGCGGTATCGGTCCCACTACGCTGAACAAACTTCAGGAGAATGCGAAGAACACCGGCAGGGCCTTCTATGACGTCCTGCGCGACGCTCCTCTTCGCGAGGAACTTGGCAAACGCACGGCCTTTCACATCGAGGGCTTTATCAGTCTGCTGAAGAGACTCTCGGAGCAGCCGCGTAAGCCCGTCGCGCCCTTAGTAAAGAGCATTATCGAGGAGACGGGTTACCTCCGGCAGTTCGATGCCAAGAAGAGCCCCGAAGATGCCGAGCGCGTGGCAAACGTAACCCAGCTTGTCAGCGATGCCGCCCGTTTCGACGCCGAGGTCGGTGGCGACCTGCGGGATTTTCTGGAAAACGTCGCGCTCATCAGCGATTCGGACAACCTCGAAGGCACCGGCGGCGCGGTTACGCTTTTGACCTTCCATTCGGCCAAGGGGCTGGAATTCCAGAGCGTCTTTTTGGTGGGGCTCGAAGAGAAATTGATGCCGCACGAGCGCGCGACTGAAGAGCCTGCAGGTGTCGAGGAAGAGCGTCGCCTATTCTACGTGGGCATTACCCGCGCGAAGAAGCACCTGTCTTTCTCGCTTGCCGGAAGGCGGCGAATGTACGGCGACTACTCCAGTACCCGGCCCAGCCGCTTTCTGAAGGAATGTGCCGCGCTGAACATCACATCTCCACTGTTCGGCGAGCCACTTGAACCGCCAAAGCCACCGCGAGCTACGGAACTACCTGCCAAGTCGAACTTCGACATCGCCAAGTTCCGCCAGCTTGCTTACGGCGAGGCTCCGCCCAGGGACAACAAGCCGTTGCCGCTGCCGCCCGAGGCTGCTGCGGATTTCAAGGTTGGCGACATAGTCGAGCATGAGTCGTTCGGCAGCGGGAGGATCGAGGACATAACGGGCTCGGGGCCTTCCTCGCGGCTCAAGATATTCTTCCGGTCGTATGGTGTGAAAGTGCTGGTTAAGGAATACGCCGCCGCAAAACTGACTATAAAGAGGCGGGGTTCGCGCTGACGCGAGCCATCCCCGGCCGCTGACCACGGAGTTCCTATGGGTAAACCCGACTGGCTGAAATCCGCGCTTCTCAACGACAAGAAATATCTCACCCGCAAGAGGTTCTACTGGCAGGCTGCGTTCGCCGTGCTGCTGAATCTCTCCATCGCGCTGACCGGCTTTGCTGCGTTACGGTGGATATGCGTTCCGGTATTGAATTGCTGGGCATGCCCGTGGGCGGTCTTTGGCTGCCCGGCGGGCGCGATGGCCAATATGGCCGCGCTGGGGTTGGTCGCCTTTGGCGTAATCGGAATATTGGTTTCTTTCGCGGTGTTTCTGGGTCGCTGGACATGTGGCTGGGCGTGCCCGTTCGGCTGGTTGCAGGAACTCTTCTACATGATCCCGCTTCCAAAGATCGAGATTCCGCGCTGGATGCGGTTCGGCAAGTACATCGTCCTCGCGTTGATGGTGCTGCTCTTCCCGTTCATCTCCGGCGGCGGAACAGTTGCCCCGGACGACCTGAAGCCGCTGCAGGAGGCCGGCAGCACGGATGCCGCGCAAGATACGTCGCTGAAGGTATTCCTGGCAAAGAAGCTGTTCATCTGCTACTACTGTCCCGCTGGCACGATAGAGGCAAGTGTTCCCACTGCCATCTCCGCGACTCCCTTGCAGGATCGCGTTGACGCTCAGCGCAGGCGCGACATACTCGTGGCAGGGCTCGACCCGGAAAAAGTCGCCGATGATGACCCCACGTATCCGCGCAAGCTCGTCGCCAGGACCCCGGTCCTGTTCGACAAATGGCTCATTGCCGGGCTGTTCCTTCTGCTCTTTGTGATAATCAAGCGGCCATTCTGTCGCATAGCCTGCCCGGTCGGCGCTGCCTTGGGGATATTCACCCCCGTATCCGTCCTTCGGCTCAAGGTTGACGAGAAGAAGTGCATCAACTGCGATGCCTGCACCAAGCGCTGCCCGCAGGGGATCTCAATCTACAAGCCCGACTGCACCCGAACCGAGTGCATCCTGTGCAATGAGTGCGTGGTGGTCTGCCCGACAAAGGCAATCTCCTACGAGAACCCGATAGCCGCGGTGAAATCCGTCGGCAAGGATGCAACCTGCCCTAAGGGGTAATCGGCTTCCGCGTGGTGCTTGCGCCGGGAGAGGAGCGCCCGTGAGGTGTGGCTCCGAAGACTTGCGGGAGGCTGAAGTGGCAAGGAAGATGCTCCGAGTTCTCATCCTGTTCACGTGCTTCTTATTGCTGATATCCTGCACTCACAGGCAGCAGGCTGCCGCGGCGCGCCTTTCTCCACAAGCGCTGCAATGGAGGGTCAGGCATGATGCCTCTCTGGCTGCTGACCCGCTGCTTCAGGCGTATTTGACATACAACCTTACGGGCAGGCTGCCCGAACTCCCGACGGAGATTGCCAAGACGCCCGAGGGTCTTCTCCTCAGGTGCTTCGACCTGGCTGCGCGCGGCTTTCCGCAGGGAGCCGCCCGCTTGTGCGAGTCCGCTTCTTCTTTGGCACTTGGAGACACTGCCGACGCTGCGGTCTTAACACAGTTGTTCCACATCTGGGCTGCCCTCCTTGAGAAGAGGGCCGCAGATGCGGTCGCACTCGCGAGCCAATTGCCTCCGGAGGCAAAGAAGGGTCTTTTGTGGATCCCGGTTAGGGCCATCGGCTTTGATTCGGTCAGGCAGGGCAAAGCCGTTATCGAGGAATGGCTTGGTTACCCAATGGACGAATTCTCGCAGTTTGCATGGGAGCTTGCCCTCACTGTTGCGCTCATCGGCGGCTCGGTATCGCTCGACGCATCTCCTGTGAACGATGCCGAAGTCCGCGGCTTTCTCAAGTACAGCGACGAGGACTTTGGCAATTTCCACTGCAGTCGGCGCGACTATAAGGCAATCTTGGCTGCCATCGAAGCATTCCGGTCGGGCACTTTCGACAAGGAGGGCTTCGGTGCCTTCTTCAGCCAATGTATGTACAACGAATCAGATGACGATGCCTTTTTCCCGTTTGCCATGGGTACTATGTACTGCGATATCGTGAACGGTGTACTGCCGCCCGACACGTTCAATGTGCTCCAGAAGATGATCCTCCTCGCGCTCAATCGGTACGAGGGGCTTCATCTTGACGAAGTGGTTGACTACTCTCAGATAGAGGTACTTTCATCGTCATGCTTGATCTATGTTGCTGCCCTGCGAGCGCCCGGCTATCGGGAGGTTCAGGCCGAAGCGCTTGGCCGAAGGCCCTTCCTGTATTTCGAAGAATCCGCAGGGAGAATGGTCACGCTCGAAGCGCTGATCAGCATGAATATCGCTCATTTGTGGATGGAGTTGCAGTCCGAACAGGGGGAATAGGCAGAGAAGACCTTCCTCCCTCACCCACTAAGCGTTCGCGGATAATCTTCTTCTTCAGGCTTTCCGTCCGCTGCCCCACGGCCAAAGCCGCCAACCTGTCGGCCTACGGTCTTTCTTCCCCCCAAGGCTCAGGCCCCAATACCACCCGGAAGCCGATCACGAAAGCCGACGCCCCGCCGGGCGACGAGAACCTCGCCGCGCTACGGCACCGCAACGGCGGGCTGTATAGCCACCCACCGCGCAGAACCCTTTCCGTTCCGGTCAGCGGCCCCGTCGGGTCGGTCAACTCCGGCACCGCCTCTATGTAGGTCTGGGCATACCAGTCCAGGCACCATTCCGCCAGGTTGCCGTGCATATCGAACAGCCCCCACGCATTCGGCTTTTTCAGTGCCGGTCTGGCGGGCTCGTCGATACCGTTCCAGCCGTACTCGAACAACTGCGCCGGGTCATCCCCGAAGCAGTACTCCGTCGTGCTGCCTGCCCGGCAGCAGTATTCCCATTCCGCCTCGGTCGGTAGCCGGTAGCACATCCCCGCGGGCACATTGCCTTTACGCCGTTCCGAATCCGTAAGGCGTCGGCAGAATCGCATTGCCTTGGCCCACGCCACCGAATCCACCACCCCATCGTCAGTTTCGGAAGTGCTCGGGTTCTCCTTCATAATCGAGGAGTACAGTGCCTGCGTTACCTCGGTCGCTCCGATGTAGAACGGCCGCGATATCCTCACTTTGTGGACGGGCCATTCATCCTTTCCACCGCTGGGCGAGCCCATTGTGAACCATCCGGGCTCTATGGCCACCAACTTCAGCGGGGCTAGCTCGATCAGCCTGGTGATCTCCTGGTTCTGGCGTGGGAACACTACCGGCTCGGCAAGAACTACCCGGAGACCGATGGTCATGTGCTTCCAGTTCGGATAGTCATACGCCCTGTATGCACTGGCACATTGATCCGAGTCCGAACTCCAGCATCCTCCCCGCACGACTCGGTACATCCCAGCGTCGGGGCCGATCGGGTCGGCCTCCGGCTCTCCACCGGGCGAGTATTCCGAGTACCGGTCGTTGCACCATTCCCACAGCCCCCCGTGCATACCGTAGATCCCCCACGCATTCGGATGTCTCCCGCCTCCCGCCAGCAGCGTCGAGGGAGGCATCAAATCAATGGTATCGTAGACGGGCAGGACTCCGTCGCTCGTATTCCCCGGCGTCGAAAAACAGTACTCGCCCCTGCTGCCCGCCCGGCAGCAATACTCCCACTCCGCCTCGGTCGGCAGGCGATACACCTTGCCCGTCGGCAGCCTTCCGGCGTTGCGCTCCTGATCTGTCAACTTGCGGCAGAACTCCACCGCCTCGAACCAGGTTACTTTGCTCTTCGGCATGTACCCGGCCTTCTCTTCCTTTTCCCTTTTCCCCGTTACCGCCTGATATTGCTCGACGGTTACCTCGGACTCGCCGATGTAGAACTCGCTCCCGATGCGGACCTCATGAGCCGGGCTGGCGCTTCGCCCGCGCCCCTTCGAGCCCATCATGAACGTGCCGGGGAAGACCTTCACCATCGGTATCGGCGCGAGCTTCAGCGTTCCCGGCAGGTCGCGGTGGAGGGCGATTTCCTCCCGCGCCTTGCGCTCCTCGAGCGAAAGGGGCTCGTGTCCTACGACGACCCTGAAGGACACCGCCTTGATCGCTCCCGCGCCATCCTCGGTTCGGTTTGCCGGCCTGCAATAGTACGCTGAACTGAGGTATCCACCGCCCCGGATCACGTTCCTGCCGCCTGTCTTGGGCCCCTTGGGGTCAACCGTGTCGTAAGGATCGTATTGCGGCGCGTACCGGTCGCCGCACCATTCCCACGCGTTGCCCAGCATATCGTGGATGCCCCATGCATTCCGGGCTTTCTGCCCGACCAGGTGAATTTCATCGCCCGAGTTTCCGTCGAACCATGCCTGTGTTCCGAGCACTTCCGGATCGTCACCGGTGGGGTACTCGGGGTTCCAGCCCGCGCGGCAGCAGTATTCCCATTCCGCCTCGGTCGGCAGTCGGTCGCCAGTCCCTCCGGGAGTTGTCCCTTGTTTCTCTGGCTCTCGGTCAGCCGACGGCAGAACTCGACGGCGCTCTCGCAGCCCACTCGGCGCGGCGCGCGAGCTTCGAATCGTCCTGATATTCCCCGCGGGTCCATCAACTCGGTGTATTGCGCAGCGGTTACTTCGGTCTGGCCGATGTAGAACGCCCTGGCTATCGTCACCATCCTCACGGGCAGCTCATCTGCGTCGCCATTGTCCGAGCCCATCCTAAAAGTACCGGGATGAACCAGCACGAGCGGTACTGGAGCAGTCGAGGGATCGAATGCCATCATCGGGTCGCGCCTGGCTCCCCAGCTTGAGCTCTCCGCATAGTGGCTCACGACTGCGTACAGCCCGACCGCCACTGCGAGGAAGACCGCGGCGCTCCAGATTCCGATAGCGTGCCTCGACCGCCCGGGTCTCATTTCAGCCTCCGGAGCAACAGGGCCAGGTCGAACGCCATCTGGAACCCGGCCGCATCGAAATACGCCGGAAAGTGGCAGGAATCATCGCGCTTTCCATCTGAGAAGTACGCCGGGAGGTACCTCTCCGGCACCTGCTCCGTCAGAGAAGCCGGGATATCGCCCGTGGTCGCCGCGGCAAGGAGCAATCTCGTACAAAAAAGCGCCGTGCAGGTATAGAGATACGGTTGTTTGGTAACGTAGTAGCTCGTTGCGCTCCTGTCTTCATCACCATCCCGATATCCTGCTACGGCCTTTCTCGTTATCTCGTACAGCCTCTGGAAAGTGGAGGGAGCTTTCCCTTCACGGATATCGTGCCACCAGACGTAATCCCCGGTCCCTCGAAGGACCTCATAGATTGCCAGCTCCTGATCCGTCAGGCGCCACCGGCCGTTCTCGGCTGTTAGCGGCCCCGGCCAGGTGACGTCCGGCAGGAAGCCCGAGTCCTCGATTTCCGATTCGTTCACTGCAGCGATTACCCGCTCGCGCAAGCCAGCGACGCAGTGCATCATGAGCTTGGCGCCCAAGCGCAGGGCATTTCCACGCTTCCACTCATATGAATCAATGCCCAGTGCGTGAACGAAATCCTCCTCCGAGATCCCGCCCAACTGCGGTAGAGAGAGTATCGCCGCAGTTATCAGCGAGTCGCCAAGGGGATTCTCCCGCCACCCGGTGATGATCCTGGCGACTTCCTTGGCGTCACCGCGCTGCGCGGCCTCGATCATCGCGATGTAGTTCTGCAGGCGCAAGCCGCTTTCCTTCGCATCCCTCAAGCCGACCATGCCCATATTGGGATCGCTCTGAAGCGTATCCGCTACCCTCCGTGCACCGGCGAAGTCACCCGCGCAATAGAACACGAACCCCGCGTTGTACAGGTCGAGCGAATCACGCCAGCCGACCTTCTCCATGAACAGGGCTTCGTCGTATGCCTCGCTTATCCTGCCCAAGGCAAGCAGACAGGCGATCCGCATCCGGCGCCACGTCGGATGGGCTGCCAGCACGTCCGACGTGAGCCTGTCAACGACTGTCTCCGGACGCTGGTAATCGCCCGGTGGCTTTACAAGAGTGAGATAAGAAGGAGGAACGCTTGCGGGCGGCCCCTTGCCGCACCCTCCCAACGCAAGGAACACCGCCACATATATGGCGACAAGCGACGCCCCAACTAAGACGATCCGCTTCACCATAGCCCTCCTTGAACATCTTACCACGATTCCCCGCCCGTTCAAGTGTTATGAACTCCATCCTCTTGTTCGCTCTTCGTCTGTTCCGCCTCCTGCAGGCGCATCTGCCTCAAGCTGTCATGTGCCCGGGAGGTATTCCGCGGCCTTCGGCAACTGCTTCGGAGAAAAATGCGGTTTCGAGCGTCTTAACCTGTGCCCAGGATATGACCTGACGGGAGCTTGCGGGCAATCGGATGCAAGTGTCAACTGCTTGCTTTGCGTGATTGACTCCCGCTCGGTATAATCCCCCTCGCACTCTTGCAGGGAGTCGCGTTACCCTATGTCGCCGTCCGCCAAGGCACGTTTATCCAAGGCAAAGCTGCTCGTCGCGGCCCTGATGGTCGTGGCGGCGTTCGAGTTCAGCGTCCGCGCAATCAGCTATCACGGAGCAAGACACGTGAGGACAAGTTCTCCCATCAAGAGCCCCGCCCCGGAGCATTCCCCCGACCGCACCATCCTGATGACCGGCTTTGAGGTATTCGGCGGGTTTGCCGACAACGCCTCCTGGGAGGCCGTCAGTATGGCCGCGCCCTCGTTGCCTAAGGGGTGGCGGACAGTGAAGCGCCAACTCAGGGTGATCTGGGGCGCGCCTCTGGCGCAGTTGGACGAGGCGATCCGCACGGAGTCGGCCGAGTACGTCTTCAGCTTTGGGCAGGGAAATCCCGGAGCGTTCGCGATCGAATCCAGGGCTCGCAACAGCCGATGCACAAAGGCCGACAACGACGGCGCATTCGCTTCAGATGTGCGCATCGTCCCAAACGGGCCGGACGAGTACTCGCTGGAGAAGGGGCTCGCGGCGAACCTGGCCGGGAAGCTGAAAGCGGAGGGCTGGCCAGTGGCGGTTTCCACCGACGCGGGGCAGTATCTTTGCGAGGAATGCCTGTATTCGCTGCTGCATCTGCGCGCGACGAAATACCCCGCGCTGAAACCGCTGTTTGTTCACGTTCCACCGCTCGGGTCGAGCCTTGGAGGGAGCGTCGTTACGAAGGAGTACTTGCGAAAATTCGTGGAAAGGCTGATAGTCATCCGCCTGCAAACAGACGGCATCGGCTACTGATTCGCAGCCTGCCCCTTGACAGGATTTTCCCGGAACATCAATACCACTCCCCCGGCCATCACCCCCGCGGCAACGGCAGTTGCCCAGTTGACGCTCTCGCCCAGCAGTGGAATTGCCACAATTGCCCCAACGAAAGTGTAGACAGCAAAATATCCGCCAGTGCGCGCGGTTCCGATGTCTCTCAGCGAGTACACGAACAACACTACACTTATCCCGTAAGCCGTCAGCCCGACCAAAACTGCATACAGCAACGTGAGCAGCGGAATATGCGCGGGTTGCAGGATGACCGACATCCCGACGCAGGCAACACCCCCGATAAGGCCTTTCCACATTGCATACTCGACCGGATCGGCGTGGGAGACGTTCCTGCTGAAGTTGCTGTCGATGCTCCAGCAAGCGCACGAGCCCAATACAGCTATGATGCCCCAGAAGCTACCGCCTTCCGGGATGCCGCCCCAGGAAAGCAGGACGCTGCCGAAGGTTATGAGCGAAACGCCCAGCACGGAGTATGTCGTCAGCCTCTCGCCGAACAGCAGGCAGGCGATCAGAACGGTCATCACGATTTCGAAGTTCATCAGCAGCGAGGAGGTGGAAGCCGGTGTTAGTTGGAGTCCGATGAACAACAGCAGGGGCGCCGCGACGCCGCCCGACAGTGCCGAGCCCAGGAGCCAGGGGATCTCACGTTTGCCAAGCGGCTTCTCCACCGGCAGGATCCGGGGCGCGAAGAAACGCCACGCTGCGAGGGTTGTGCCAGCAGCACCGTAAAGAAGGCCCGTGAGAGCAAGTGGCTTGATGTCGGCGAGGAATATCTTGCACAGCGGCATGCTTGCCCCGAACAGGACGGCAGAGGTGAGGGCGAACATCGCTCCCCTTGTCCTGCGGGCGCTGGCGGCGGCGGAGCGAGTGGAGATTTCAGGCATTGCCCTGTTGCCCCTCAGCCAGGATAACCAGAAGCTCTGAAACGGTGGCACGCGGCTCGCGAGAGCCGATCTCAGCGGCGGAGATGGCGATGCGCTTCACTCCCTTGCCAGCCAGTTCCCGCGCGCGGGTCGCGTCGACAGCACAGATGATAAAGGAGGGGAGAGGGCAGTCTGCTTCAGCCTTAGCATCGATAATGTAGTCAACCTCAACGGAGATGTTCTCAATATCGAAATGGTTCTTGCTGGAGACCCCGATCCAGCAGGCAGGGCCAATGATTGCGCGTGCCGCTTCGGGAGTGATACTGTCTGCCCCAAGGTGAAGGCCAATCGCGCCTGAGGCTGCGGCAATGTCCGCCCGATCGCTGACAATGAGAGGGATGCCGGTTCTCAGTGATGCCGCGACTGCCTCGCCTGCGAGCGCCATCAGTTCGGAATCTGGCAGGCCTTTTGCTTCCAGCAGAATCGCCACGCCGGGTAATCCGGCGAGCGCGCAGAATAGCTCGTCTAACACACCTCGACTGGTTATTGATGTTACGCTTATCATTAACCTGATGTCCGTTACGCCTCGGCGCGTCAGGCGCAGCAGCATCTCCTTTTCCAGTGTATAGACCTTGTAGCGAAGAGCTTCCGCGTTCTCCCACCCCTTGAAAGACGGCAGCTTCAGGCATTCCTCGATCGAGCGCAACGCTTCGCAGAGCCTCCCGAAATTCGCGGCCACGATCTTCTTCATGTCTGCCCGAACGCCCTCAGTTGGCGCGCTCACGCCGGTGCCGACATCGCCTTCTGTGTCGCGGGATCCAAGTAACAGATGTGAGGGCAGGGCGGTCCGCAACTCCGTCAGGCTGTGCCGCAGTTCTTTGAGGCGACCACACAGCGTGTTGTCGTCCATGATGAAGCGCGCGCAGTCCTCGATTACTCGAAGGCCCTCCGAGGCCCGGTTGAGGTTTGCGTCAATGATGCGGAATGCCGGTTGGCGACCTTCTCTCACAGGAAGCCATTATAGCTTTCTCACTTCGGAATGGTTGACAAAACCGGGACCGTCTGTAAACTATCCAATCGGGGAACTATCACCTGTGGAGACTGCTTGGTAGAGATTTACCTGAAGGAGATAAGCCGATACGCCCTTCTCACCCCGGAAGAGGAAATGGATTTAGCAATCCGTACCGAGATGGGTGACGAAGAGGCTCGCGAAAAGTTGGTCAGATCCAACTTGCGGCTTGTCGTGAGCATTGCCAAGAACTACCTTGTGCGCGGTCTGCCATTTGCTGACCTTATCGAAGAAGGCAACATCGGCCTGCTGAAGGCGGTGGAGAAGTTCCGCGTGGCGGAAGGCTGCCGGTTCTCGACGTATGCATCCTGGTGGATCAAGCAGTCGATCAGGCGTGCCCTGGTGAACAAGGTAAAGAATGTGCGCGTCCCCGCCTACATGGTGGAATTATTGGCCAAATGGAAGCGGGCATCCTACGACCTTGCACAGAAGTACCATCGCCCCGCCACTCCCGAAGAAATCGCCGCTGTGCTCGAAATTCCCAAGACCCGCATTCGCATCATCAAGCAAGCTCTTCAGGCGACCATTTCCGGCCAGCCAAAGGGAGCGGATACCGATATTCTGAAAATGCTGGCGAACGTTCCGTCTCACGAGTTCAATGAGTCGCCTCAAGAGCACACGCTCTCAGAGGTTGACGCGCTGCAGATAGAGGTCCTGCTCGACATGCTCGAGCCGCGAGAGAAGGAAGTGCTGAAGATGCGCTACGGGATCGGAACCGAGCGCTATCGCACCCTTGAGATGATTGGCGCCAAGCTCCGATTGACGAGAGAGAGGATCCCAGATCGAAAAAACCGGCCTTGAAAAATTGCAGGACATGCTCGCGGAGGGCGTTGACGGCTCTGACCTGATGTCGACTCAGGTGAATGGCACCGAGAAGACAGTTCGTCGTCTGAAGACCAGTTTTTGACCGGCGGCATTGTTTGGGTTATACTCCAGTGTATTCGTTCAGTTCATATTGCGTGCTCGCAACCCGATACAGAAAGGAGAACGAATGGAGATTCGGATCAGCACTGTGCGCGGTGACGTCACCCAGAACATGAAGGATTACGCGCAGAAGAAAGTGGAAAAGGTTGGGAAGTACCTCGCACACGCCATTGATGATGCCCATGTACAGCTCAGCATCGAGCCTCCCTGGTGCGAATGCGAAACCTCGTTGACCATCAAGAATCATGGTCGGCTTGCTGCCAAAAGCCGCGAGGACGAAATGCACAAGGCCATTGACATGATGGTTGAGAAGCTGGAAAGACAAGTACGCGATCTCAAGGAGAAGTTGTCTTCCGGACGGAAGCGCGCCTCACAGCGTGCAAACGCCATCAGAATGGACGAGGCGATCGATTCGGCGTT
>JBAZOJ010000064.1:0-15340 GCA_041648755.1 Candidatus Brocadiia bacterium | reverse complement strand
CCGGTGTTCGCCTTCATGGCTCTGATGCCCGTGGTCACATTCGCAGGAATGCTCGCTGTGGGCGTGATTTTCGGTAGCGGGTGATGAGCTCATTTACGGGTGTTTCCTGAGCGGAGGATTGTATCGGGCTTGCCGCGAAACACCCATAAAAGGGGGTTCTTTGAAACATCCCGGCAATCCGGTATACTTAGGGAAATCGCGGGAGGCCTATGCCAGAACTGCGCAAGGATCCTGTAATCGGCCGATGGATTATCATCGCGCCGGAGAGGTTCAAGCGGCCGAGTGACTTCATCACCGGGGATCGCTTCCCGGCCACGCCCGAGTTCTGCCCTTTTTGCGAGGGCAATGAATCTCAGACGCCTCCGGAGATCCTGTCGTACCGGGATCATGGCGAGCCCAACGCTCCCGGCTGGCGAGTGAGGGTCGTGCCGAACAAGTACCCTTGCCTTCGGATCGAAGGTAACCTGGGGAAAAAGGGAGACGGCATCTACGACATTATGAATGGTATCGGGGCACACGAAGTCATCCTGGAGACGCCCCGACACCTCGATGACATAACCGAGCTTGAGGAAAAGAACATCGTCGAGATCTTCTGGGCTTACCGGGACCGCCTTGTCGACCTGAAACGAGACAGGCGATTCGTCTATGGCTCGATCTTCAAGAATGTGGGTCTCCCCGCCGGGGCTCAGATTCAGCACAGCCACTCGCAGCTCATAGTTACCCCTGTGGTCCCCAAGAATGTCGCAGAGGAAATGAACGGCTGCATGAATTTCTACAACTACCGCGGCCGTTGTCTGTTTTGTGATATGATTGCTCAGGAACAGGAGGATCGCAGACGAATTGTCATGGAGACCGAGAACTTCGTCGTAATCACCCCGTTCGCTTCCAGGTTCCCGTTCGAGATGTGGCTCCTCCCGATCAAGCACTCCTCGGTTTTCGAGAACCTACCGAACTACGCCATTGCTGAGCTTGCCGGTGTGCTCAAGAATGTCATGCACCGTCTTAACGTCGCACTCGATAAGCCGCCGTATAATTTCGTAGTTCATACGGGGCCGTTCGACCGGGGCGAGATGACGTACTATCACTGGCACATCGAGATCATACCCCGGCTGATACGAGTTGCCGGTTTCGAGTGGTCGACGGATTTCTACATCAATCCCGTTCCTCCGGAGGAGGCCGCGAGGTTCCTTCGGGAAGTTGAGGCATAACAGAGAGCAGAGGTATCTATGAAGATAGCGATTGTCGCTTCCGAGATGGTTCCGTTTGCAAAGACCGGCGGCTTGGCCGATGTGGTCGGCGCACTCCCGAAGTATCTTCCCGGTGCTGACACCGAGTGTTGCTGCTTTATCCCGTTCTACAAGAAGATACGGCGTGATGCCTACGGGATAACCGATACCGGACTTCGCATTGAAGTTCCACTCGACTCCGCGAAGAAGACTGCCGGGGTATTCCGGGCGATGCTGCCGGGAACCAAGGTTCCCGTGTATCTCATCGACAACGAGGAGTTCTTTGGGAGAGATGAGCTTTACGGCACCCCTGCCGGAGACTATCCCGATAACTCCGCCCGGTTCATCTTCTTCAGCAGGGCTGTGCTCGAAGCGGCCCACAAACTGAATATCAAGCCGGATGTCTTTCACGTCCACGACTGGCAGGCAGCGCTAATCCCGGTCTACCTGAAGACACTCTACGCGAACCGGTTCGGCAAACCGGCCGTGGTCCTGACCATCCACAACCTCGCCTACCAGGGCGTGTTCTGGCACTGGGACATGAAGTTGACAGGATTGGGATGGGACCTTTTCAACTGGCGGCAGCTTGAGTTCTACGGCAAGCTCAACTTCCTCAAGGCTGGCATTGTCTTCAGCGATGTCATCAACACGGTTTCCCCCACCTATGCCCGGGAAATTCAGACACCGGAGTACGGGTCAGGTCTCGAAGAGGTTCTCAGGTATCGTTCCGCGAGCCTTCACGGCATCATCAACGGTATTGACTACGACGTCTGGGATCCGAAGACCGACCCCCTCATCCACTGCAAGTACGGCACGAACTCTCTGAATAACAAGGGGCGGAACAAGGCAGAGCTTCAGCGCATGCTCGGACTGCCCGGTGAGAAGAAAGTGCCGGTCATTGGTATGATCAGCAGGCTTGCCGCACAAAAGGGCCTCGACATCATCTCCGGCGCGATGGATGAGCTTGTCAAGCGTGATGTTCAACTCGTATTCCTGGGCACAGGCGAACAGCAGTATCACGACATGCTGGCGGACTTCCAGAGGAAGTTCCCGAGCAAAGTCAGCGTAAGTGTCAAATTCGATAACGCGCTCGCACATTTGATTGAAGCCGGATCCGACATGTTCCTGATGCCTTCGCGCTACGAGCCCTGCGGGTTGAACCAGTTGTACAGCCTGAAGTACGGAACAGTCCCGATCGTCCGTCATACAGGCGGCTTGGCAGATTCCGTAATCGACGCAACACATCATAGCATCGAGGAAGCCAAGGGAACCGGGTTCGTGTTCAGCGAGTATTCCTCCAAGGCCCTTCTGGCTACAGTGGACCGCGCGCTTGTTTCGTATGGCAATCGCACAACGTGGCGCCGCATTATGGAGTCCGGAATGCAACAGGACTGGTCGTGGGCCAACAGTGCAAAAGAGTATCTGAAGCTTTTCGAGCAGGCAAAGGGCGGAAAGTAGACTTGATGGAGAGAGACAAGGCAACCCTTGTATTCGTGATTCACAATCACCAGCCGGTAGGGAACTTTGACAAGGTATTCAGAAGGGCATTCGACCGCGCCTATTCTCCCTACCTCGAAGTAGCCGAGAAGTTTGAGGGCTTCCGGTTCGGACTGCACGTTTCCGGACCACTGTTCGAGTGGCTCGAAGCGAATGAACCTCGCTATCTGGATCGCCTCGCTGCGCTGAGCGAAGAGGGGCGGGTCGAGATGCTTGGAGGTGCTTTCTTCGAGGCGATACTGACCATGCTGTCCGATGGCGATGCGGCCGAGCAACTTGGCCTGATGAATGAGTACATACAAAAACGCTTCGGGACGCGCCCCAGAGGAATGTGGCTCGCGGAACGCGTCTGGGAGCCCAATCTGGTCAAGACCATTGCCGCCTCAGGCTTGGAATACACGTTCACGGATGACCATCACTTCAAAGTTGCGGGATTTGCCCCGGACTCACTCGATGGCTACTTCGTGTCTGAGGACCGCGGGCGAACACTCGCGATCTTCCCAATCAGCGAGAAGCTGCGCTACCTGATACCATTCAAGGAGCAACGTCAGGTTATTGAGTATCTTCGGAGTTTCGTCGGACGAAACTCAGTTGTGGTGTACGGGGATGACGGCGAGAAGTTCGGCCTGTGGCCCCATACCCACCGCAGCGTTTACACTGACAGTTGGCTGGTCGGCCTCCTGGGGTTGCTTGAGAAGAACTCTGACTGGCTTGACGTGAAACTCCCCAAAGACGCCATGGATGCCTTCCCGCCTCGCGGAAGAGCGTTCCTGCCCGATTGCTCTTACCGTGAGATGACTGAATGGTCCCTACCGGTTGATAGCCATCGCAACTTGATCCAGTTGAAGAAGGACTTGACTGCATCCGGCATGCTGGACCGCTGCAGGCCTTTCCTCAAGGGAGGCAGTTGGCGGAATTTCCGCGCCAGGTACAGCGAGTCGGCAAACATGTATGCCCTTCAGGCTGAGTTATCGGCAATTCTGCCGGACACCCCGAAACTGAGGAAATCCAAAAAGCTCTCAACGGCCCGCAGACACCTCCTGCGGTCACAGTGTGACTGCGCCTATTGGCACGGCGTGTTCGGCGGGTTGTACTTGCCTCACCTGCGCGATGAAGTCTATTCCGAACTCATACAGGCACAGGCAATAGCAGTTTCAGAGGGCCTATTGCCGTCTTTCTCCGAAGGCGACTTCGACCTGGACGGCATCCCGGACATCAGGCTTGCATCGAAGAATCTGGTAGCCTACGTCAAGCCCAGCTCTGGCGGTGCGGTGCGAGCGCTCAACATCCTTGGAAAGGGCGTCAATCTGGCAAACGTGCTGGCGCGCCATTCCGAGGTATATCACGCTGACGTCCCCATGGCGGACGTTCTGATCGGGGATCCTGACAGTGACGAATTCGACGACGAATTACCCGCTGAGAGCATCCATAGCGTAATGCCCGCGAAGGAACATGGGCTCGCCCGGTACCTGGTCTACGACTGGCACGACAGAAGTCTTTTCCAGGAGCATTTCGTCCCGGAGTCGGTGCAGATCGACGACATGGCGCTCAACCTGTATCGCGACGAAGGAGATTTCACGGTTGAGCCATATCGCGTCACTTGTCACGACCAGTCTTCCCTGAAAATGGCACGAGATGGAGCCATCTGGCGCAACGGAATCCGGCACCCTATCCGCATGGAAAAGTCTTTCCATCTGTTGGAAGACCGCATCGAAGCCGAGTACACGCTCAGCAATCCGGGGACAAGGTCAGTGGATTTCCGACTGGGTGTCGAATCGAACTTCGGAATGTCAGGCGGGGATTCGTACCTGCACCATTACTTTGATGAGAACGGCCAGTTGGGCCGGTTTAAAATAGTTGCATCGCTGTCCGCGCGGAAGATGCTTGGCTTGGCTGACGACTGGCGCAAATTCTCCGCGATTCTGCGCACGGACAAGACAGCCAATTTCTGGATGTGGCCGGTTTACACTGTGTCGCAGTCGGAAAGCGGTTTTGAGAAGGTCTTCCAGTGTGCCGCGGTTATGCCTGTTTTCGAGTTGTCGCTTCCGGCCGGAGGCTCGACGGCAATCCGGCTTTCTCTGGAGATCATGCAATGGTAGATGGCGAGGGTTACTCATACCGATTCCGCCCCAAAGACATTGGCGCCAAACCACTTGGCGCAGCGGAGATTCACGAAGAACGACCTCCCCGCCGTGGTGGTGTGTACATCGATTGGGGGCCGGAGCCTCCCCGCAAGTATCCCCGGGACAGAATGGCCGCGTACATCCGCGATCCCTTCTGGGTCTGCGTGCACTGGTTTCTTGAGGGTTCGCGTTCATCCCGCTGGCGCAACCGCCTCGGTTGTGAACCGGAGTACATACTGATTATCGAGAGCCCGGACAGTGCGCGCTACGAGTACGTCATTCCACGTGAATGCCCCTTCTGGTGGATCCGGGTTGAGCCGGGGCGCTCCTATTCCGCGCGTGTACTCATTCGGGTTCCCGGCAAGACCATCGAGATCTGCCGAACCCGGTCATTCAAGACTCCCACGCCGTGGGTAAAGCAGAAGCCATCGGGGCTCTCTCCCGCCGCAAAAACTCTGGTGGATCGCTTTGGCTACTACGTCTGCGCTGCAGATGAGCAGATCCCCGCAAAATTTGCATTGGGCACTTTTATGACCGGAGCAGCTCCGATGCCCGGACTCGCCATTGGCACAACCGGATACCCCCCGTTCAATTCTCCTTTGCCTTCGTCAGGACGTTAGAATGCCGCATCCTGGAATACTCATCATACATCTTCACGCTCATCTTCCCTACGTGCGACATCCTGAGCACGACAAATTCCTTGAGGAAGACTGGCTCTTCGAGGCCATGAGCGAGACTTACATCCCCATCCTTGCCTCATTGATTCGCTTGCGCGAGGAGGGGATCCGTTTCCGCCTGTCGCTGACTCTCTCGCCTCCGCTGTGCGAGATGTTCGCGGACGAACTGCTAATGAACAGGTACCGGGCGAGGCTCGGGCATCTGATTGAGTTGGGACAACAGGAAATCCTCCGCACCCGGTCTTCTCCGGAGATGAACAAGGTGGCGATATTCCACCTCAACTTCTTTCAGGAAGTCGCGGAGTTCTTCGATAAGTGCTCGGGCAGAATGCTGCCGTTGTTCAAAACGCTTCAAGACAGTGGCCACCTCGAGATCCTCACTTGCGGCGCCACTCACGGCTTCCTTCCTCTTGTCCACACCACGAACGGCGTCAGAGCGCAGCTCAGGGTGGCAAGAAAGAACTACCAGAAACACTTCGGGAAGCCTCCTCGCGGCATATGGCTCCCCGAATGCGCATACTATGACGGTCTTGACCGGCTTCTGGCGCAAGAGGGCTATTCCTACTCTTTCCTCGAAGCGCACGGCCTGCTCTTTGGCCAGCCCTGCCCCACCCGGGGAATCTGGGGGCCCATTGTATCCAGGCACGGGGTCCATTTTCTGGGCCGCGACGTCGAGTCGTCCAAGCAGGTCTGGTCCGCAAAAGAGGGCTACCCCGGCGAGGGCAGCTACAGAGAATTCTACCGGGATCTTGGCTACGACGGCGACGAAGCCACGGTGCGACCATATATGCACGGTGGCGGAGTACGCCACAATCTTGGATACAAGTACTTTCGAATCACCGGCTCCAAAGTCGACCTCTCCGAAAAGAAGATCTATGATCCCGACGCCGCGGCTCAAACTGCCAAGTCGCACGCGGGAAATTTCCATTTCAATCGTTCCGGTCAGTTCGACCACCTGAACTCGATTATCGGTACGACTCCCGTGGTGCTCGCCCCCTACGATGCCGAGCTTTTTGGCCACTGGTGGTTCGAAGGACCGTGGTTCCTCGAACACTTTATGAGAATGTGCGCCAAACACACAGACCACTTCGTCCTCGGTACAGCACCCGAGGCCATCGAAATCTGCGGGGCCGAGCCCTGCGAGCCCTCCCCTTCTTCCTGGGGTGACGGTGGATACTACAATGTGTGGTTGAACGAGTCCAACCAGTGGATGTACCCCCATCTGGCTGAGGCCGAAGAGATTATGATTTCGGCCGCATCGGCGCAGCACTCCGATGCCGGTCACATGCGCGTCGTGAAGCAGATGGCCCGGGAACTGCTGCTTGCGCAGAGCAGTGACTGGGCATTCATTGCCAGTACGGGCACAACGGTACCCTATGCGGTTCGCAGATTCAGACTGCACATTGACAACTTCCAGCGCCTCAGGAGAATGCTGGCCGACAATTCCATCAACGAGAGTGAGCTTTCTTCGATCGAGAGCCGGGATTCCATCTTCGCGGAGATGGACCCAACTGTCTACAGGGAGAGTTAGATGAAGGAAGTCCTGACAATGCTGCTTGCCGGTGGGAAAGGGGAGCGTCTGCATCCTCTGACCGCCATGGAATCGAAGCCT
Organism: Candidatus Brocadiia bacterium; assembly: GCA_041648755.1. GTDB lineage: Bacteria > Planctomycetota > B143-G9 > B143-G9 > B143-G9 > JBAZOJ01. Next base: position 8,205 of record JBAZOJ010000064.1, on the reverse strand, counting down.
GCCGTGCCATTTGGCGGAATCTACCGGATCATCGATTTCACGCTGTCCAACTGCATCAGTTCCGGGATCAGGCGGATTTTCGTGCTCACGCAGTACCGGTCTCACACTCTGCACAGGCACCTTCAACTGGGCTGGAGCTTCCTGTCCCACTATTTCGATGAGTTCATCGAGGCGGTTCCCCCTCAGCAGATGATGGGCGAATCCTGGTACAGGGGTACGGCTGACGCCATCTATCAGAACCTTCACCTGGTTCAGCAATACGGCACTGAAGACATCCTGATCGTCTCAGGCGACCACATCTACAAGATGGACTACTCGCTGATGTGGCAGATTCACAAGGACCGGAAGGCGGATTTGACCATCGCCACCATCGAGTACCCGATCGCCGAAGGTTCGTCGTTCGGGATCATGGCCGTGGACTGCAATGACCGGGTCACCGGTTTTCAGGAAAAGCCCAAAAACCCTACCCCCACACCGACCAACCCCAACCACTGCCTTGTGAACATGGGGGTGTATCTGTTCAAGAAGGAAGTCCTGATTGACCTGCTCGAAAAGGACTCCGGAAAAACGACGGCGCACGATTTCGGAAAGGACATTATCCCGTCCATCATAAACACCCACGCGGTGTATTCCTACAACTTCCGGGACGAGAACAACAAGACCGCCAAGTACTGGCGCGATGTCGGCACGATGAAGTCGTATTTCGACACGAACATGGACCTGATTTCCACCAATCCCGAGCTCAACCTGTATGACCCCAAGTGGCCTATCAGGACTCTCCAGGAACAGAGCCCCCCTCCGAAGTTCGTCTTCGCCGACCTGCGTGAAGGACGCGTTGGCATAGCGCTGGACTCGATGGTTGCCGCAGGCTGTATCATCTCCGGAGGCCGGGTTCAGAACTGCATCCTCTCCCCGTGGGTCCGCGTCAATTCGTACGCGGAAGTTACGCGCTGCATCCTGTTCCATGAGGTCAACATCGGGCGCTACAGCAAGGTGAGGAACTGCATCATCGATCGAGGTGTGGTGCTTCCGCCAAGAACGGTCATCGGCTACGATCTCGAGGAAGATACGAAGCGGTTCACTGTCACCGAGGACGGGATTGTCGTCGTCCCGCGCACGTGGAAACCCGAGCCCGAGTAACGGCGTTTGCGGGCCGCACAGATACGTTTTTTGTTGAAAAGAGAGCGTGGAAGGCTATACTGACAGCGGCCTTTCGCTACAGTTCGGAGGAACTATGAAGTACGAAGTCAGGAAGATAGACGCGGGTTCCGCAGCGAGGATGCTCGTCGTGGCTGGCACCGCTATCGGTCTCGCCCTCGGGTTCGTATTGATGGTTTTTGTCTGGCTCATCGGAGGAGTCTGGGGCATCGCCGCGGATAATGTTCCGAAGATTTTCTCGGCCCTGCTCCTCGGGTTTGTCGCCCTGTTTGCCATGCCCATCCTCGGCGCGGTCGTCGGGTTCCTTTGCGGCTATATCGGTGGAGGTGTGTACAATTTCTTCTCCAACTGGTACGGCGGGCTCATCTGCGAACTTGAAGAAACCGGCGAGGACATTGACTGACGAATTGCGCTACCGGGTCGAATCCAGTGCCCTCGCTTGTCGGGGGCATTTTTTTGCGCTTAGCATAGAAGCGGTGACAAGTGCAGTCTGATTGGGGCGTCGAATTCTCCCCCTGGCTCGGATGGGCAGGCGCGGCCTTGGCCATAGCGGTCACGCTCTGGCTCGTGCTGCGGTTGTTCCGCACTGCAACCGTGCCCCTGCGAGGTCCTACAGCCAAGTACATCCTCTTGTGCAGGCTGATCGTCGTTGCGGTTCTCCTCCTCCCTTTGCTGCGCGTCAGCATGTACGCCATCGTTGAGGAGCAGGAAAAGCAACCGCTGACAGTATTGGTCGACGCCAGCCGGTCAATGTCCCTGCGCAGCGGCCCCAGCGCTCTCACCCGTTGGGAACAGGCGCAGAGCTTCATCAGTGACAATCGTGAGCGATTCGAGCGAATCGCGCGCAAGTATGATATCGAATGGAAATCGTTCGACGCCAATCTGAAGCCGTCCACAGGCAAGACCGGCCCGAATGGAAGGCTGACCGCCATCGGGACCGTAATCCAGGAATGGCGGTCGGGGCTCTCCCCCGGACAACCTGCTCCTCTGCTTATTGTCTCGGATGGCCGGAGCAACTCGGGCCCCGATGCGGTTGAGGAAGCCGCCAAGCTGATGCTCGAAAGCCGCCCGATCTACACCGTTGGCGTGGGAGACCGCGCATCCAATATCCTCCAGGCGGATGCATCGGTCGAGGATCTCATCATGCCTTTGGTCGTCAACAACGACACCAACTTCGAAGTCGGCGCGTCCGTCTGGGCACGCGGCCTTGCCGGTGTAAAGCTGGAGGCAACCCTTATCATCGACAGCGTTGAGGTCGAAACGAAGCCGTTCACCCCTGACAGTTTCGACGACAGACGCAGGATTACCTTCCAGTGCAAGCCCTACGAGCCCGGCAACCACTTCGTCACTATCCGCATCGTCCCTGTGCCCAGCGAAGTCTCCACGGAGAACAACGAGCTTTCTGGCTACATAAAGGTGCGGGCCGGGGCGTTCAAGGTGCTGTACGTCGAGAGCAGGCTCCGGTACGAGTTCACCTTCCTCCGTCGCTCGATGGCAAAGATCTCCGGCCTGGACCTGGACACGATGATAATCAGGGGGATCGGCGGCACCGAGCTGGCTGCGGACCCTGGAATCTGGCGAAAATACAACCTGATCATCCTTGGCGATGTCCCTGCTTCGCTGCTTGGCGTGCGCCATCTCGAGGCCATCAAGCAGCGGGTCGAATCGGGTGGTGCTCTGCTTACGCTTGGTGGATTGGCAACCTACGGCCCCGGCGGATACGCCGAATCGCCGCTGAAGGAAGTCCTGCCGTTTGAGATGCGCGATACCGACGGCCAGAAGAGTGCGTCCACGCACCTGATCCCAACTGCTGACGCGTCTCAGATGAGCGCATTTCAGATTTTCGGCGACAGCCTGAAATACCCTCAGTTGAAAGAGCGCTTCGTCGCTCTCCCTGCCCTTTCCGGCTTTGTTGAGGTTTCGGGTGTCAAGCCTCTGGCCACTCTTCTCGCAACTTCGGACAATGGATCTCCCCTGATGGCCACAAGCGACTTCGGCAGGGGTCGGGTGATGTCGATGACGGTCGACACGACGTTCCATTGGGCATTTAACGAGCTGGAAGGCGAAAAAGACACCAGGCCCGCCTATGAGAATTTCTGGCGCAAGCTCATCCTGCACCTTCTCGGCGCCGACAAGGTACAGAACTACACCGTCGAGCTCAACGCTTCCTCGACCTCGGTAACGGCATCCAAGCCCGTGGATCTGATCCTCTCGGTCATGGACAAGGACCGCAAGCCGGTAAAAGATGCCGAAGTCCTTGTGCTCGCGCGTGACGCAAAGGGAGCAACGGTGCAGATTCCGATGGGGCCCCTTGGTGAGGATTACGTCGGGAAGTTCGCCCCCGAGATCGAGGGACACTATGTCATCGAAGCCAACGCACTCCTGAAAGGTGCTAAGATAGGCTCTGATGAAGTGCGGGTTTTCGTTTTCTCGCGGGACCGTGAGACGGCAAATCCGGACACGGACTTCGCCACGCTCGAAGCGCTTGCCGCCCGAAGCGGCGGGCTCTATGCCGATTGGAGATCAGCCGAACAGATATTCCTGTCGCTGCAGGACCGGTCCGAGTCATACAAGCGCACCACGCGGAAAGTCAGCGCAGTCTGGGCCGAGCCCTGGCCTTTCCTGGTCGCGCTCTTGTTTCTTACGATCGAGTGGGTGCTGAGAAAGAAACGGGGACTCCCGTAAGGAGAAGGCCGATGGAACAGAACGAACTGCTGCGGTCAATTCCCCAGGCTAACACCGTGCTTGAGCATCCGGATATCCTCGCGTTCGGCCGCGACTTGTCGCACGATATCCTTCTTCGTGACGTGCGCGCGGCCCTGGATGATATCCGCAAATCCATCCTCAGCGGACAACGCACCACGGAAGCTACCGTCGCGGAGGTCGCATCCGTTGCCTCGGGAAGGCTCTCCGCGCGCCTCAGGCCGTTTCATTACCGCGTAATCAATGCAACAGGCATCATACTCAATACAAGCCTGGGACGAGCCCCCCTGCCCTCCTCCGTCGCTAAGCACATCTCCGATGGGATTGCAGGATACATGCGGCTCGCCGCGCATCCTAAGACCGGCAGGCGGTACGACCGGGACATCCTTGTCGGCCAGCTCTTTGCCGAGATCACCGGCGGGGAGGCCGCGACGTTCTGCAACAACAACGCCGCCGCCACCTATCTGGTTCTTTCCGCGCTGGCCGCTGGCAAAGAAGTCATTGTCTCACGAGGCCAACTGGTCGAAATCGGCGGACAGTTCCGCATCCCCGATGTCCTTGCGGCATCCGGCGCAAAGCTGGTGGAGGTCGGAACCACAAATCGAACCCACCTGAAGGACTATCGCAAAGCCATTACTGAGCGTACGGGCGTCATTCTCCGGGTACACACCTCCAACTACCGGATAACCGGTTTTGCGTCAACCCCGTCTATCGGCGAGCTGTCGCAACTGGCGCACGAGAACAACCTGCTCTGCATTGACGACATAGGCTCGGGGCAGTTGGTGGATTTCGGGCAACTCGGCATCCCCAACGATTACCCGCTTTCCGAATCCATCGGCGCCGGAGCCGACATAGTCTGTTTCTCCGGAGACAAGCTGATGGGCGGCGTCCAGGCGGGCATCATTATCGGCAAGGCTGCCCTCATCGAAAAAATCCGGTCGCACCCGCTGGCCCGTGCTTTCCGGTGCGGCAAGATGACCGTGCTCGGGCTGGAGGGAATGGCCCGGCTGTATATGAACCCCCAGCGGGCTCGCAAGGAAATTCCTGCGTTGGCGATGCTCGCAACCCCCCTCGCTGAGCTCAAAAAAACCGCAGGGCGCATCGCGAAGCATCTGCGAGCCTCATACGAAGTAAAGGAATCCGAGGACGAGACCTATGTTGGCGGCGGAAGCCTTCCGGACGTCAACCTGCGCACATACACGCTTCAGATAGCCCGCAAGGGAATGTCCGCGGAAGAACTGGCTGAGGCCCTTCGCGCCGCCGATCCGCCCGTGTTCGCGCGGGTAGCTGAAGATCATGTGATACTTGACCTGCGCACGTTGTTGGCGGGCGAGGAAAAGCTCCTTATAAAGGCGCTTCTGGCAATCCCGAAGAAGGAAAATGGATAACAAGAAGATTCGCCTCACCGACTACGCATCCTGTGCGGGTTGAGCTTCGAAGATGTCTTTGGAGGACCTCGCTCAGGTTCTGGGCGGGCTGCCTCAGTTCGTTCATCCCGACCTCCTCGTAGGCACGAACACCATTGACGACGCCGCCATCTATCGGATCGCGGCGGACAAGGCCATCGTGCTTACCGTGGATCTGTTCCCCCCTGTCATCGACGACCCCTTCGACTATGGGTATATCGTCGGCGCGAACTCGTTGAGCGATGTGTGGGCGATGGGCGGCACTCCCATCGCAGCCCTGAATATCATCAGCTTCCCAATGGGCAAGCTGGATGGCTCGGTACTGTCTCAGATCCTCCTGGGCGGCTCCCAGGCAATCAAGGATGCCAGCGCGCTGATTGTCGGCGGACACAGTTGGTACGACGACAAGATCGCCTACGGTATGGCGATCACCGGCATCGTCCATCCCGACAAGGTGGTCACGACCGCGGGCGCCAAGCCCGGACAGACTCTGATACTGACCAAGCCCCTCGGTTGCGGAACCATTACCAACTGCGTCAAGCCCGGCTGGGCCGACGCGGACGTAATAGCCTCCGCTGTCTCTTCTATGAAGAAGCTCAATCGCCGTGCTGGCGAGCTTATGGTCGAATTCGGCGCCTCGGCCTGTACCGATGTGACAGGGTTCGGTCTCTTCGGCCATCTCGGCAACATCACGAAAGAAAGCGGCATAAGCGCCGAGATCTTCTCGGCCCAAGTCCCCCTCGTAAGGGGCGCCTTCGAACTGGCCGAGAAAGGCTACTGCACCGCAATGAGCTTCAAGAACTTCAAGTTCCTTCGGGACAGGATAGACATCAGCAAGGCGCTTTCGCCCACCCTTGTAGATCTCTTGTTCGACGCGGAGACATCCGGCGGCCTCCTGATCGTCATAGACCCTTCCCGTGCGGACGGGCTTCTGAAGCAGTTGATTGCTGACGGCCACACCGCGGCCGTAATCGGCACTACCAGCGAGCGCTCAGCCAGGGAGATGTACATCCGGTAGCGAAAACTTGCGCGCAGCTCACTGATACTATAATTCAATGTGTGTCGGGAGTGTCAGGGTCCTGGTGGATCCCGCGGGCTTCAAACCCGTTGCAGGTTCGAAAAGGGTCTGGGTGGGTTCGATTCCCATACGCTCCCGCCAACTTCTTCTCTCCCCCAGCCTCGCCTCTCTTATTATCTTGCAACTCTCCAGAGATGCCGGATCCCGGCCTGGCGCAGCCCTCCGGAGGCGCTGCGACTTGTCCACCGTAGGCCAGGCGAAGGTGGAAGGTGGAAGGAGGGCAGAGTCCTCCGTAGGCGCGGCGTAGGAGGATCATCAATCATCAATCCGCAGCCATCAATTCTCCGTCCCCTCTCCCCTGCGCCGCACTTGAGCGCTACCGAAAAATCGTAAAATTCCACTATGAAGAATCTCGCAGTTCTTGCTGTTACTCTGCTCTGCGTTGCAGCGCTTTCCTCCTGCAAACCTGCCAAGGAGCCCGGTATGTCTGGACAACTAACTCGGTCTGACCTGAAAGTCCTTTGTGGCGAATGGTGGTTCGCAATGCAGGACGAAACTGGCCACCAGTACGGCTTCTGCTGGTACAAGGTCGAGCGAAGGCCACCGGGCGTGGACGTGTCCTGGAAGTTGCGGCTTGCCTTCCCCGGCGGATCATACGAGGAGGATCGGACGATGGTCCTCGATAAGGCCCTGCAACTCGTATCGGCGTCCTATTCGTCCGGAGGCGATTTTTGCAAAGGCAGCGTGATCGGGACGCGGGTCGAGGTGCTTTTGGGGGGCTCGCAGCCGGAGAAGACATCGAAGACTATCTCGGTCGATGTTCCAACAGATGCACTGCCGGGGATGGACTTCGTGATGGCATCGTGGCTGCCACTTGTGCAGGGCGCGGAGCTGCGCTATTCAGGCGTGAACGAGTCGGCGGGATTCAAATTGCTCGGGCCCCATGTGCTTGAAGTTGTCGGGCGTGAGACGGTGCAAATCGGCGGTGCCGGGGTCGAGTGCTGGAAGGTCGTACGGCGGCCCGTTGAGGGGACGGACTCCCCCGGAGCGCTGCCCCTGTGGCTTTCCGACGACCATCGCATCCTTATGGCCGACTGGGGCGGCGGGAACTTCATGGTCATCGCGGACAAGTCCGCCGAGGCATTGTTCAAGTAGGCTGAGTAGAGGCACCTCGGCCCAAACACGAAACGACCAAGAAGCACCTGACAACGTAGCCAAGGAACCCCTATCCACAAAGCGACACGAAGGGCCACGAAGGGAACCATCGCCAGAGCCAGAAAAGTGATGAAACTGTTCGCCACCGCCCTCGTCGGCGAAGTCCGAAAGGCACGAAAGCAAGCCACGGAATGGAGTCTCTCACGCGGAGATGCGCATCCACGGAGAGTTGAGCAATCGAAGATCTGTATCCGGGTTCACCCTGGCGAATCAGTCGCGACGGCGTTCCGCCTTCCAGTGATGATTCATTCTTGACAACGCAGATTCTCAGTCTTACAATCGCGACCTCAGCAATGATGACGCGACAGATTTGATGCAGGCCCTATCACACAAGAGAAAGGAGTGGCATATGATCATCTTTTGGACCGGGAAGGGATTTTTCGTCCCAGTCATCGGGTTTCTGGCCCTGATGATGACGAAGTCCGTCTCGTCCAGCGTCTCGGGCAACGAGCGGTACTACGCCGAGAACGGTTGGGTCATTCTTATCGGAATGCTCTGCGCGGCAGCCGTGACCTACTGGCTGCATACGTTCTTGAGCAAGCGGTCAGAAGAAACAGTCGTCGACGCTGAGACCGGGGAAAAGACAACAGTGAAGCTGAGTCACAGCTTCATGGTCATCCCTGTGAAGTGGTGGCCCGTCGTGTTCATCGCAATAGGTGTCATTTTCCTGTTTGCCCTCTGATAGTGATGACACCCCAGACAAGA
>JBAZOJ010000063.1:0-15421 GCA_041648755.1 Candidatus Brocadiia bacterium | reverse complement strand
CACCCAAAGTCAGTCCTCGGCGCTATCCAGCCGATCCTCGATGGTACTGGTTACGTCGCGGATGTGCATGTCGAAACCGTCGGAGACGGTATGGGTCTTATCGTCGGCGACCTCGGAATGTCAGGGTTCGAAGAAAGGTTGTCCGATGCGTGGCCAAGATGCAGTGACAAGGATCCAGCCGCTTTCCGCCATACCTCTGCTTTCCATACGATCATCGAGTCCGCTGCCTCCCAACTTTCAGCCGACATTGTCCTGATGGACGTTGGTCCCAATCTCGGCGCGATCAACCGCGCCGCTCTGATCGCTGCCAACTATGTTGTCGTACCGCTCGCGCCGGACCTGTTCTCACTGCAGGGATTGAAAAACCTCGGCCCGACTCTACGCAAATGGAGGATTGAGTGGAATGAGCGCAAAAGCAAAGCCCAAGGGAAGCCTTTCGAGAGCATTTCCCTGCCGTCTGGCGGGATGCAGCCTGTCGGCTATGTTCTAAGTCAGTTCGCTATCAGGCTCGACAGGCCCACCAAAGCTTATGATCGCTGGGCCCGACAGATACCTACAGTATATAGCTCGGCGATCCTGGGTGAACCGGATCCGCCCACCGGAATACTGCCCGATCAGGATCCCAACAGGCTCGCTCTTCTGAAGCATTATCGAAGCCTGATGCCCTTGGCGATGGAAGCGAGGAAGCCGATTTTCGATCTTCTTCCTGCTGACGGGGCAATCGGCGGACACATGGACGCTGTGCGCTCGTGCAGATCCGACTTCAAGGACCTTGCTATTGAGATCGCCAGGAGGATTAGCTTGTCCCTGCCTCACTCCCCTGGCCGATTTTAGCAGAGCCTGAAGCCGACGACCAGCGTAATTCTCAGTTGATGCCTTTTCCCGGCGGTTCGGGAACTTCGGGAGGGGCTTCCTTCGCGGAAGCCTGTTCGGCAGCCTCGATGTTCGAGGCTGCGACAGTCGAGCCCCGTAGAGATTAGAGAGGCAACTGCGTTGCCCAATGATGAATGCTGATTGATGAATGCTGAATAGAAGAACGAGCCGGAGAGCCAAGCTCCTGATGACCGCGCCTGATTTCGATCGGCTCGGCTCCATGAGCGAGAATTCGCTTCTATTGCTGGGCGCTCCCGGATCTCTCCAACGAAGCAAGACTGTCGGCCTTCGCTACTCTTTCAAGGGCTCGGGGATTTCGGGTGGGACTTCGATCGGGACTTCGGGCTCGGCAGAAGGTTCGACGGCGTTGATGCAGGCTATGATCTCCTGCTCGGACGCGACGCCTTTGGCGACCAGCAGCTTGATAAGGGCTATGACGATCCCCCGTGTTCGGGCAAGCTCCTCCTCGACTTCATCCACGCGCTGGTCGATCTCGACATGTCTCGAGGCGTTTCTCTTGGCAATATCCATCCGGCGCTTGCGCTGACGCGCTTCTTCCTCGGCGGAAACGTACGGGTGCCTGTGGTGTTCAGGTTGCGATAGCAGAAGTGATAGCCAGTCCATAGATCCTCCTCGCGCGCATAGGGGCGCAAGGGCAAATTATATCTCCGCTGCGTGAGCGGCAAGAATCCGACGGCGACTTCTACCGGCCTTCTTCGTTACGGGCTGGATACTTTGGCTCGCCGAAGATCAGCCTGCGGTCGCCGATCCCCATCAGGTTGAGGTTGTACAGCACTACGTCGAGCCCTGCACGCGCTGCAATAACCGTCCACTCCTGCGGCAGGAAGACGATTCCAAACCGCGGCTTCGCGCTGTAGTCGGGAAGGCGATAGGCGCTGTTCTTTACCGAGTCACCGCTCTTCGCCGTGCAGGTAATCGTCCATGTACGTGGATACCAGGCCACAAGAAATGCGTGCGAGCTAACAATGTACTTCCGGTAGCGTGAGAACTCCTTGCGTTCGGCGTCGGTCATCCGGTCGAGAAACACTCCTGTCAGGGGTACGTTGAGCCTGTCGCCCATCACTGCCCACCGAACAAACTGGGAATAGGCCGGGTTACGCGTGTCAACCAGCTTGAAGACATCGCGCGAGAACGTGAATTTCTGCTCGATCCTGATCGCCCTCGGGTCTGCAAACATCGGGGAACCATTGAAATAGTCATCCGATGAGACCCGCAGGGGTGAGTCAGGATCATCGTTGACGATTGGGGCATTGAAGATGCACTGCCCATAGAACCGCTGCAGGAAAGCAGGTCCCTGGAAATAACGATTGATGAATGGAGATCCCTCGCCTGCGCCTCCAGTATACCCAAACGCCTGCAGCCCTTCGAATGCCAGCCCAATCGGCCCATCGTGCGCGACGTTGGCAAATACATGATACTCTCCCGACACCGATACCTCCTGCCCTTCCGCTCCCGTTCCTTTGGCAACGAGGGGGTGTATCGGGAACCTCCAGTTGTAGTCCATATTGTCCTGCCCCTTTGTGCGAGGCACAGGATCGTCGTCAAGCTTCTGGAGCAGAAAAATCCCTGCCCCGCCTGCCTCGTACTTCGCACTATCGTAATTCGGGGCATCGTGCTTCAGCCCGACAACTGCCGTGGCAAGTGCCTGCCGAAGGAGGGGGGTGTTGATCTCTCCCTTCTTTTCTCCGAGCCTGTAGTTTCGCACGAAATCCACAATTTCCGCTTGGACAGCCAGGTAATTGTCAATCGGCTTGCTGTTGAAGAATGACCAGGCCACACCATTGATGACAAGCTCAATAGCCAGTTTCAGCTCTGCGTCGTCCTGAGCTGCCGCGGCCACGAGTCCTTCCAGCCCCGGAAGAAAGCTGCTCTTGAATTCCGCCAGGGTGTATATGGACAGCGGCGCCCCACGGCATTCCGCTCCCGCGCGATCGTAAGCCAGGTCCGCAATCCCCGCTACCAGCACGCGCCGGGGGTCGAGCGAGCCATTCTGAATGGGAGCAGCGAGCAGTGTTCTGTAGGCGGCGAGAATCTCGCCTTCGTTGGCAAACTTGGGCTGGATATTGGGGAGTGCCAACTCCGCCTGTTCTGCGAAGTTGCTTGCGGAAAATCCAAGCCACAACAGAGATAGCGCGACACAAATCATGAGGCGGAAAAACCATCTACGCATGCTACCGCCCCCCTTCCATTGGAACTACAAAGGAAAGAAGGGCACAATTTCCCCGCGAGTGGATATTCAGCGGGAGGTTCATCCCGAAGGGCTCCACATTACTCGAACTCCGATAGCGCTTGAACTCTCGATCGTGGGGGAAGTCAGGCCAGCCCATGCACGGAAACGCGTTGAAAGCAGTGAAGAAAAACAGCCGATCACGGTGGGGTACCGCCTTTGGCGGATCTCCCACAGTCGGTACACGCCCAAGGATTGGAGTAGAACCTGAGAACCGATCCGCGACCCCAAGAACGTTCCATTTTATCCAGTCGGGTATTTCGGTGCCAGGGGTGTAGCGTTCGCCCTTGAATGCGGCAGCGTAAAGCTGTGTGACGGTGGGAATGATAAATGCCCCGGTCAGCGGCTTGCCGTCCTGCTCGGCTTTCAAGGTCTCGTTCAAGTACTCCAGCAGCAGGACGGTCTCGTATGGATTCAGCATAATAGGATACTTCGTGTAGTTCTTCTCTTCGGGACTCAAGAGCCCCGGCTGGCTAAAGAAGTCAGGGAAGTCGGAGAGAAAAACAGGGCGTTCGGCAAGGTAGAATACTGGGACGTCCACATAGACGGGTTCTGCCTCGAAATCCGCGTAGCCTTCCTTCAGAAGAGGGATAGCCTGTCTCGTCGCGGGAATAAGCACCATACGGATCGGCCCGACCTGCACGAAGGCAGGGAGTTCGGCCTGTTCGGCCGGTGCTGAGGATGACGCGCCGTAGAACACGGCAAGCACGATGAGAACAACAGAGATCATGCCAATCGAAGATGAGCAAACGCGGTGTCTTTTCGTACGCATAGGCCCCCTTTTGCGACTTCTGCCGATGCCCATTCGAGTACAAAGACAGTCTACATTATGGTCTGCGGATGTCAAATACTCGAACTGAGCCATTAACCGCCAAGACGAGTCAAGCGAGACCCGCCTAAGGATGGGCTCACCCACAGGATCCTCCTCCATGGTGGACAACGGAGGAAGGCGCGGAGGCGCGCAAGAAAAAGGGGATTTCAGCATCGATATTCAGGATGGCCAGGATAGGTAGGGAGGACGGACTTCGACCGGACAAAGGAATCGGGACCGGATCAGAAGGCTGCAATCCTGAACATCCAGTGCATCCGCGCTGGAGTTCTGACGTATCATTCTTCGGGTGATCCGACTCTCATGCGGATGGAATGCTCTACCGCCAGCCACCGGCCTGAAGTCTTCGGCCTCTTGGCTCAGCCACTTATCTGCGGAGAAGAAGATTGTGGTGGCCGAGGCGGGAGTCGAACCCGCACTCCCTTGCGAGAACCGGTTTTTGAAACCGGCGCGTCTGCCATTCCGCCACTCGGCCAGGGGGGAGCGATATTATAAGTGGTCTTGCGCACAGTCAAGCGGGAAGGCAACTCCAAAGCACGAAAGTCGTTGCGTGCGCTTGCCGCATGCGCGAAAGAAACCTTGACAAGTGGCTTTCACGGCGTAAAGTTGATTCCGTAAAACGATGAATCCAAACGATTTTCGGCACGGTCTGCATGAGCAGGCATCGCGAGACGGCGACGTAACGCGCGGCTGGGCCGACGTTAACGGAACCCGGCTCTATTATGAAACCGCCGGCAAGGGCCCTCCGGTGGTGTTTCTGCACGCCGACGGGCTCGACAGCCGGATCTGGGACGCTCAATTCGCAGCATTCGCTGCAAACTTCTCAGTGTACCGCTTCGATATGAGGGGCTACGGCCACTCGGAGATGCCCACCGGATCGTCCTTCGACGCCGTTCTTGACGTGTACTTCCTGTTCAACTTCTTCGGCCTGCGCAAGGCCGCTCTTGTCGGTTGCGCCTACGGCGGAGTGTTGGCAGTGGAATTCGCCCTGCGCCATCCCGACCTTGTTTCGGGGCTCGTACTGGAATCGGCGGGCCTGAACGGCTACCCATATTCGGCGAATATCTCGCGCAAGATGTCAGAAATGGTCTCGCTGCTGCGCGCGGGTGATTTCAACGGCGCAGTCGAGCTTTACGTGCGCCTGTGGGTACATGGGCCCAACCGCGACGCCGACAAATTGGTCGAGGCCCGTGTCAGAGAACTGCTTGAGGAATACTCGTTCGTGCACTTCCTGCCCACCCAGTCGGCCCGGCTTTCCGGGCAGATGCCAGCGGCTTCGCTTGCGATAAACAGGCTGCGCGAGATAACAGCCCCTACCCATGTAATCGTGGGCGACTGCGATCAACCGGACATCCTGATGATTGCGGACATTCTGCGCAAGGGAATACCGCGCGCGAAGAAGACCGTCATCGCGGGCGCGGGGCACTTGGCGCACATGGAGAAGCCCGAGGAATTCAACAAGATAGCGTTGGGATTTCTTGGAGGACTGAAGACTTAGCAGCCGCCGCTGTGGCACGGTCAAACCATCAACTGCATTTCGCAATCACCTTGGTATAATTGGGAAAGCGCGTCGTCGTCCTGTCGGAGGCGGCCCGGATGTTTGTCTTACACGGAGGTACTTTTATGGACATGGCCCTGGGCGCATTGGGCGGACTTGTTGTTGGCGGCCTCATTGCGTGGCTGATCGCCTCCGCGCGCATCGCAAAGCAAATGTCTGCCAAGCTTGAAGAATCCGAGCGCAGGGCGAACACGGCCGAGGGCCGCGCTTCCGGACTTGAGGGGACAATTGGGGAGCTTCGAGCGCAGGGACAGAAGGCCTCGGAGGACTTTGCCGGGCTCAGGACCAAGCTGGATGCGGAAGTAATTGCCAGGACCAAAGCCGAGACCGACCTGGCCCAGACGATTGAAAGGCTCAAAGAGGAGAAGCAGATCCTCGACGATGCAAGGACAAAGCTCACTGACACGTTCAAGGCTCTTGCGGCCGACACCCTCGACAACAGCAATTCTGCGTTTCTGAAACTCGCGCGGGAGACCTTCAGCACTGTGCTTAGCGAAGCCAAGGGCGACCTTGGCAAGCGGCAGGAGGCCATTCAGGGCATGGTCAAGCCGCTGTCGGATTCGATCACCAAGTTCGACGAGAAAGTGCAGGCTCTGGAGAAGGCCCGCTTAGAAGCTTATTCGAGCATGAAAGGTCACATCGAAGGCCTGACAAAATCACAGGACAAGCTGCAAACCGAGACCGGGAACCTCGTCACAGCCCTGCGAGCCCCACAGGTGCGCGGCCGCTGGGGTGAAATGACCCTGAAGCGCGTTGTTGAGCTTGCCGGGATGTCGGACCACTGCGATTTCACCGAACAGGTCAGCGTGGACACCGAGGCCGGTCGGCAAAGGCCGGATATGATCGTTCACCTTCCGGGAGGGCGGGAGATCGTCGTCGATGCAAAGGTGGCTCTCGACGCGTACCTGGTCGCAATTTCCGCGGACACGGAAGAGAAACGGAACGATGCGATCAAGCAGCATGCGAGACAAGTGCGCGATCACATGAATGCTCTTTCCGGCAAGGCCTACTGGAAACAGTTCGACAAAGCGCCCGAATTCGTGGTCATGTTCATACCGGGCGAGTCATTCTTCGCCTCGGCGCTCGATATTGACAAGACATTGATTGAGGACGCGCTGAAACAGCGGGTCGCATTGGCCACTCCGGCAACATTGATAGCGCTGATCCGTGCGGTAGCATTCGGTTGGCGGCAGGAGCAAATCGCCGCGAACGCACAGGAAATCAGCAACCTCGGCAAGGACCTGCACGACCGGATGACCACGATGATCAAGCATATCGTCGAGATCGGGGCGGGGTTAAAGAAAGCGACCAGCGCCTACAACGATGCCGTCAGCTCAATGGAGACGCGTGTTCTTCCTGCTGCGCGAAGATTCAAGGACTTGGGTGCTTCGACGGGGACGGATATCCCCGTGCTCCCCATCATCGAAGCCCAGCCCCGTGCTCTATCCGCGCCGGATTCGGCGGAGGAGAGTTCCGGATAGCAGCGTTGCAGGAGGAACCCGCTACTTCCTTCCTGCATTCTTCCTGACCTGAAACGCCACAACGCCCACCAGCAGCACAGCGACCGCGAGCCCCTGCCCCGGAATCTGTGCGCCATTGGCAGGCGGCTTGGGGGGTTCAGGCGGCTTTGCAGGATGCTTCGGAGCGTATATTGGCGTCGGGCCGCTGACTTTCTTGTCGGCGACTTTCCAGGCCTGTTTGGTCATCTCCAGCACATAGCCGACAGGATGCCTGAGTATCCCGTCTTTGGACATAAAATTGTACAGTGAGTACGGCACTTCGAAAAGAGTGGTGTCCTCGATATGCCCCCATCTGGAGTCGTCTTCCTCGGTCCAGTGTATGGCATAGGGCAGCCTTGCGGCGAAGATCGGAAACAGCTCAGCCAATTCCGGGAATTTCTCAGAGCCCAATAGCGCTACTTCGCTGGCAGACCAGAAGAATCCTTTGTTCTCAAGCGCATCCGTCCTCTTGCAGACATCGGCGAACAGATCCGCGATTTCCTTCTTGAAGCCCTCCACGATCTGCATTCCCAATATCCTGAGCGCAATCCAGCGATGAAGATCTCCGTACTCGTCCATCCGGTGGCGTTCGATTCCGAACTCCACCTTTGTGCTTCGTCTCCCCAGTGCAAGCACACTTAGCAGAAACGCACGGGTGGACTGATTGTCCACGATGACGGAGTCTGGCTCCGCTTTGATACTGGGGCCATTCCCTGTGCTCGTCTCCATGGGTTCTCCGATTGTCGGGCAGTGCCACGGAAAAAAAAGCGGCTGCTCTTCGGGCGCCATCCGGAAAAACCCGACCGACCACTGGACTACTGCTTTGTCGTAACTCACGGCTACGTCGGCATAACGACTCGGATCGGCATTTTCCTTGTCAACGCCCATCGCCACGAAGCGCTCGAGCGGAGGAAGAGCAGCGATCTCGTCCTCGACATCCTCTCCTCCAGCAAGGATGTAGGCAGCCACGGCCTTTCGAGCCGTGACGTACGCCTCGTCCATAGAAGAGAGCATCACGTTCACCTTGGCTTCGAGCGTCTGTTTCGGCGGTTCTTCGGCCAACGCAAAGACTGGCAGCATAAGAAAAGCCAGAGCAAAGGCGACGGCAGCATGAGCGTTTTTCATGGTCTTCCTTCCGCATTGGAGCAACGAATTCCCCATATACGAATAATAACACCAAATTCCCGGTCCGCAAGTATGCAGGGATGATCTCTGCACGCGACAAGGTGGAAGCTGGGTAACGCGGGCGCAATTGCTTTGAGGACGTTCTCATCGCGCCGATCCGTCATCATCCTCCGGCGAGCCCCTTTTCCTTGTTACCGACATTGCCGGGGTTATAATCGGGCGGAATGCAGTCGTCCTCGCCCCTTGATTCCAATGTGCAGTTCCTGCGCGGCGTCGGCCCGGTGCGCGCCGAAGCCCTCGCTCAGAAGGGCATAAAGACCGTCAGGGACGTGCTGTTCAACTTCCCCCGCAAGTACCGCGACTACACCAAACTTGTGATAATGGCCGACCTGCACGAGGGCGACGATGCCATCGTCTGCGGCAGAGTCCTGAAAAGCCAGCGCGGAAATCGCTTCGGCCGGGTGAAGTACAAAATGGTCCTGTCGGATGTAAGCGGCCAGGTCACGGCAATCTGGTTTCAGCCGCTGCAGGGACTCGAAAGCTTCAAGGTGGGCGACGAGATTTACGTCTGTGGGAAGGTCATCTACCGCAGCGGATTCACGATGGTGCATCCCAGCATCGAGCGCGTAGCCCCCGAGACCCGGCGCGCGGGCAAGATCACACCGGTGTACTCCGAAGTCGAGGGCATCGGCGACACCAGTTGGCTGCGACTGTCCGAGGAGGCCATCAAGACCGGGGCGTCCTTTGTCAGGGAAATCCTGCCGAGTACGTTGCTTGGCAAGCACGGGCTGCCCAACCGCGCGGATGCGATCAAGGAACTTCATCAGCCGAGTTCAACGGCGAAGGTCGAAGCCGCCAGAAGACGATTTGTGTACGAAGAGTTCTTCCTCATCCAGGTCGCCGCCGCACTGCGCAGGCACTACATCCGATCACTGCCCAAGCGCACACCAAAGAAGATGACCCCACTGATTGACGAGCGCATACGGGCGCGTTTCCCTTACAAGTTCACGGCCGACCAGGACAAGGCGGTTGCTGAGATCGTCGCGGATATGACCTCGACCACGCCGATGAACCGGCTGCTCCAGGGCGATGTCGGCTGCGGCAAGACGGCCGTGGCGCTTTACGCGGCGCTTCTCACTGTTGCGAACAAGCAGCAGGCTGCTCTCCTTGTCCCCACTGATATCCTTGCTCAGCAGCACTTTGCCACCGTATCGAAGTTCCTCGCAGGTTCCCGCGTGCGGATGGAATTGCTCACCGGCTCCCTGCCCGTTGCTGAGCGCAACCGCGTGCGAGAGGCACTGGCCAAGGGCGAAGTTGACCTTGTGGTTGGCACGCATTCGCTGGTCACGGAAGGCGTTGAGTTCGCCGCGCTTGGGCTCGCGGTGATAGACGAACAACATCGGTTCGGCGTCGCCCAGAGGGCGGAACTGCGGCGAAAGGGCATCTCGGTTGACGCGCTGGTAATGACCGCGACGCCCATCCCGCGCACCCTCGCAATGACCGTGTTTGGCGACCTGGAAGTGGGCGAAATCAAGGAAATGCCCCCCGGGCGAAAACCCATCCGCACACTTCGATTTCCCATCGAGGACGGGTACCGGGCGCACGCATTCGCGGTGGACGAAATACGCAAGGGCGGCCAGGTTTACGTGGTATGCCCGCTTATTGAGGAATCGGGAGAAGAGGAAGAAGATACCCGCAGCGCCCTGTCGGTTTACGAGTCGCTCTCGCAAGGAGCGTACGCCGAGTTCCGCGTGGGGCTCGCGCACGGGCGAATGAGTTCCGTGGAGCGGGAACGCACGATGGACGCGTTTCGGGCAGGAGAGTTGGATGTGCTGGTCGCCACCAGCATCATCGAAGTAGGTCTGGACGTGCCGAACGCGAATGTAATGATAATCGAGCGGGCGGAGCGGTTCGGCCTGGCAACGCTGCACCAGTTGCGCGGGCGGGTGGGCCGGGGCGACCGGTTCTCGTACTGCCTGTGCGTGGCTGACCTGAAAAGCGAGGAAGGCAGGAAGCGCCTTGACGTGTTCTGCTCGACCTCCGACGGATTCAAGATAGCCGAAGAAGACCTTAAGATGCGCGGGCCGGGCGAGGTGCTGGGTTCGCGCCAGTCGGGCGCGCCTCCCCTGAAGTATGGCTCGCTGGAAAGCGATTTCGAGGTGCTGAAGATGGCACGGGCCGACGCGTTCGCGCTGATCGAGTCCGGCTGGCGGCCGACCGATGAACTTCGGACGGAGATTGCCCGTTACGGAAACGACGACGTCAACCTGGCAATGGTGGGCTGAGATGGCGCTTCTTGACGCCGAACTCCTCGCACTTCTCGAAACGGCCTCTGCCCTTGCCCGTAAACGCGGCACCGGGGGCGAGGTGGCAGGTGCCCGCAAGGGAATCCTGCGCGGCGGGAACGAGGAATTCGCTGACTACCGGCCTTACACCCCCGGCGACGACTTCCGCCGAATTGACTGGAAGCCCTTCCTGCGCAGTGGCGAGTTGCTTGTCAAAGTGTTCGCCCGATCCACTTCGGGCACAGTCCATGTGGTTCTCGATACAAGCGCCTCAATGGCCGAACCGGAGCGAAAGCGCGTGTTCGCGCTGCGCCTGGCAGCCTCGGTCGGTTACTTCGCCCTTTGCTGCTCAGACAGGCTGCGTATCTCCACGCTTCCGGAATCGGGAGGCGGAACCCTTGGCCCGCTGGATGGAAAGCACACCGTGGTGCGCCTGCTCGATTTTCTGGAAGGCCTGACATTTGCAGGTACTGCGAATCTGGCCGATTCCATCGCAAAGACCGCGTCAGTGGTGCCCGGACGTCACGACCTGGTGCTGATCTCCGATTTCTGGGACGACGGCGACTTCTGCCGACCCCTGTCTCCCATCGCAGAGCGCGGATCGAATATCACGGCAGTACAGGTTATGGACCCCGACGAATATGCCCCCACCGCGGGCGGGCTCGTGAGGTTGGAGGACAGCGAAACAGCCTCCACCGTTCTGGGCTACGCGGGGCCAGCCGCGGTCGAACGCTATCGCGAGTTGTATGCGGCGAAATTCGAAGACCTGCGAGCCCGATTAGCCGCATTGCGTATCCCCCTGCATCCGGCGCGAACGGACGAGAGCATCAAGGACGCGGTGATCCGCGTCGCCACGGGATAGCGGGACAGATATGCGATCTACTTACTCCCTTCTTCTGGTTGTTTTGCTCGCGGCCGCAATCGGGGCATTCTATTTGCTCTCGCGTGGTGCAGCCACACTCTCCCCCTCCTCTCCCCCTCTTGGCCCCTCGTTACCCCCCTCTAACCTTCGGGTGATATCGCTTGCGCCATCCATCACGGAGATACTCTTTGCGCTCGGAGCGGGCGAGAACATCGTGGGCGACACCGACTTCTGCGACTACCCGGTCGAGGCAAAGACGAAGGCCAAGATCGGAACAATGATTTCCCCGTCCATCGAGCGGATCATCGCCCTGGGGCCGAACTATGTGATCGCGACGCGAAGCAGCGGGAACCGCATCGAGACCGCGCAGGCGCTGGCCAAGGCCGGGATACAGCTTGTGGCGGTGTCAGACGCGAGCATCGCCGACCTTCGAGGGGCCTTTCTTCAGTTAGGTGACCTCCTCGGCAGGAAGAAGGAGGCCCTTGCCCTTGCGGCCGACCTCGACGGCGCGGCGAAGAAGCTCACCGCATTGTCTCCCGGCTTAACTGACCGCACGGCACTGTGGATTATCGCGCGCGAGCCCCTTTATCCTGCAGGCAAAAAGACACTATACGACGACATTATGACCCGGATGGGCCTGAAGAATGTAGCCGATTGGGACGGCTGGCGCGAGTACAGCGGCGAAGTGTTGCGCGCGACACCGCCTGACGTGATATTTGACACTTCCGGCGGGCCGGGCGGATACTATGCCAAGAACTTCGGCCTGACCAAGGCCGAGGTATTCGAGCTTCCTACTGACGAATTCTCGCGCCCGGGGCCGCGGCTGGCTCCTGCGCTCTTGAAACTGTGCGATGATCTCGCCGCCCGGACAAAATGGGCCAACGAATAACCCCCTCCCGGTTCACGGTTATCATTGCTCTTCTCGCGGCCGCGGCCGTCGTGTCAATGGCCGCCTGCCTGTTCATCGGCGCGGCTGACATTTCCGTCGCGCGGGTCTGGAATGCCCTGCTGGGCGAAGGCTCGGATGCTGACCGCGCGATCGTGTTTTCGCGGCTGGCTCGCGGATTCGCCGCGCTCATCGCAGGCGGCGCACTTTCGCTTGCGGGCGCCGTGTCCCAGACGGTGTTGCGCAACCCGCTTGCCGACCCCTACGTGCTGGGAATCTCCGGAAGCGCGGGGCTCGGTGCGATCCTGGCCGGGCTCATCGCAGGCAGCACGGCTTCGGCTTCCATGAGCCTGTTTGCTCTGCCCGCCGCGGTCTTTGCCGTTGGTGCGGTAGCGCTGATCCTCGCCGTCCAGGCACGGTTTCCACGACTGGGGCTCGAGGGACTGATCCTGCTTGGCGTGATGATCAACGCGTTTTGCGGAGCCGCAATTGTTGCTGCCACGGCGATGTTCAACCAGAACGAACTGATGACCTACTTCCGATGGATGCTCGGTTCTCTCTCCGTCATACCCTATGGCCCGGGCGACCTGTTGCCGGTGGGGGGGCTGACGCTGCTCGTTCTGGTGATCCTTATGCTGCTGTCGAGGAGGATGAACGCCCTGCTGCTGCGTCCCGACGAGGCCCGCTCGATGGGCGTTGAGGTGGAGAAATTGCAGCGCCTGTCGCTGTTTGCCTGCGCGATTGCCACTGCCGGGGCAGTAGCCCTGGCCGGAATGGTCGGTTTTGTCGGGCTGCTGATCCCGCACGCGGCCCGTCGGCTCTTTGGCGGAGACATGCGCCTTCTGCTGCCCGCCTCTGCCCTGCTTGGCGGGGCGGCGCTGGTTATCGCGGACGCCGTTGCGCGGAGCATCATGCGCCCAAGCGAGTTGCCGGTAGGCGTCATCACGGCGGTGGTCGGAGCGCCTGCGCTCGTGTTCATATTGATCTCCCGGTCGAAGGGAGGCGAGCGGTGAGCATCCGCGTCCGCTCGCTGGACTTTGCCTGGGGCCGTCATCCCTTGTTGCGGGGATTGGACCTGGATATCGCCCCCGGCGGGCTCACGATGCTGCTTGGCCCCAACGGCTGCGGAAAGTCAACGCTCCTGCGGCTGTGCGCGGGGCTGCTCCTACCGGCCCGCGGATCGGTCGAAATCGACGGCAAGGTGATTGCATCCATGTCTAATCGCGAGCGCGCCCGCGCGATCTCCTGGCTTCCGCAATTCCCGGTGCTACCGGAGTCGTTCTCGGTTATGGAGTGTGTTTTGATGGGGCGGGCAACGGTATCCGGCGCGCTGTTCTTCGATTCGGTTGCCGATGAATGGGCTGCGGCGAAGGCGCTTGCCAGGGCGGGCGCGTCCGAACTGGCCGACCGGAATCCCCTGACGCTTTCCGGCGGCGAATACGCGCGGGTAGCGCTGGCGCGTGCACTGGTCAACGATTCGCCCGTGCTGCTGCTCGACGAGCCCGGTGCGCACCTCGACATAGGTGGCGCAGCGGTCGCGTACTCGCTGCTTCAGACCATCGCGCAGGAGGGAAGGACCGTGCTGATCGCGGCGCACGATATCGCGCTTGCGCGCATCTACGGTGAAAGCGCGATCCTGCTGGGGAAGAACGGAGTTGTGGCAAAGGGGCCGGTATCCGAGGCAATCAATCGGGAAACGGTGTCGGCAGCCTTCGACCTGTCCGATCCGCGGGCACTTGTCGCCGTCGGCCTGTAGTGCGCTGTTCCGACCTGCCTCCATCCTCTGCGAGACTGACTGCTGGTTGTGCCTGCTGTGCCTCGACGGCGCTCTTGCGAGGAGGTTTGTGAGCTTCGACGCATCGCCGTCGCACAAGGCAGCGGCGCCAAAGCTACTCTATTCATCCACAGCCTGAGAGACTTGCGACTTTCCGTTACTCCAACTCCTCTTCGGCAGGGACTTCCTCATCCTCATCCGCATCCTTTTGCTCCACTTTCCCGAAGACCTGGCATCCCGGCAGGGCTTTCTTCAGGAGATCGGTGTTCCCGGGACTACCAACCGCACTTCGCGTGAGGTCAAGAGTCTTGAGCCACGCCATCTTTGTCAGCGGGGTGATGTCCTTAACACTCTCGCCTCCAGTCAGCTCCAAATACTGCAACGAGGTCAATGACGCCAGAGGAGAGATGTCGAGGACCTTCCCGCCCAAGTCAATTTCCAGGCTGCAGAGGCTCCGCCATGTCGAGATCCCGTCGATCGAGGTCAGGCTTTTGCCACAACTCAGGTGCGCTTTGACAATTGGGGCTTCGGGCGAAGCGGTTGGAATACGCTCCAGCGTAGTCGACCCAATAGACACGCTCATGAGAGACTTCAGCGAATCGAATCCGGTAATCTCCTTGCCTTGGAATCCGAACATCAGCGACTCAAGTGCAGGCATCGAGGCAAGCCCTGAAGTGTCCGGCAGTAGCCCGCAACCCCCGATATTAAGGACCTTCAGGTTCACCAGCGGCATAGCGAGCTTCGGCAGCGCGGACATCCCAGGGCAGTTCGATAATTCACAGGACACGAGGCTCTCTGCACCATTCAGAAAGGACAAACTCTCCAGCATGTTCAAGTTGACGAAAAAGAGAGAACGCAAGATAGGAGACAGTCTAATCCCGGATGCATTAAGATGCTCGCACCCGTTGATAAGCAGATATCGCAAGGCTTTCATGTCGCCCAATGCTGTCAAGTCATCCACATCGGACCACTCGATCTGCAACGCCACCAGCGACTCACGCGAGCCCTGAAGATCGACCGCGCTCAGCCTTCTTATGGCCAGATACAGGCACTTCAGACCTTTCAACTTCGCCAAATCGCGGTATTCCAGCTCCTTTTCCTCATTGCCGGGGATTTCCCTCGAAAGGGAAGACAGGGAAAGATGAGTCAGCGACGCAACTGCTGACAGTGATCCCACGTTCAACTTGCCTCTGGATTCGGCTTTCAGCTTCCACAGCTTCCGGCATTCTTTGAGCGCGGAGAAGTCGGTGTTGTCGTTCGTCATGAAGTCCAGTTGTTCCAGCAACGGCAATTTCGCCAATTGCGGAACATCCTCATCGGTGATGAAAACTCCGCTGATGCTCTTGAGGGTGTGGAGCGATGACAGGCTGGCGATGGGCACCGACGGAGTTACCATGTAGTCGAGCCCAAGCCTTGGGAAAAGAAAAGGCCAGTGCCTCGATCCGGATGCGGTATATGGAAAGTACAGTCTACAAGCGTACA
>JBAZOJ010000062.1:0-15498 GCA_041648755.1 Candidatus Brocadiia bacterium | reverse complement strand
ACCTTGATGCCTGCCACGGCTGCGGGGGAGGCAGGGTTGACAGCACCGATCTGTGCGCTGGTGAACTGGGCGCCGATGGCAAAGATGATAACGGCAAGAATAAGGCCGCTGACAAGATTCATCAAGGGGCCCGCGAAGATCACGATCATTCTCTGCCATACGGGGCGGTTGGGCATATCCCTGGGGTCGCCGGTCTCGGCGGGGCCTTCGGTGTCGGAAATGCCGCCAAATGCGACGAATCCGCCGACGGGGATCATCGAGATTCGATAGTCGGTCTCCCCCCTGGTGATTCCCCACATGCGCTTGCCCATGCCGATGGAAAAGACCTCGATGCGGAAGTTGAACAGCTTGCCCGCGATGAAGTGGCCAAGTTCGTGGATGACGATGATGAGAGTGAAGGCGATGACGATGGTGATGACGTAAAGGAATGTCATATTATCAGGGCCTCCTCGCGCGCCCGGCGGTCTGC
The DNA here is from genome assembly GCA_041648755.1 of Candidatus Brocadiia bacterium. Taxonomy (GTDB): domain Bacteria; phylum Planctomycetota; class B143-G9; order B143-G9; family B143-G9; genus JBAZOJ01. The sequence continues at coordinate 15,029 of JBAZOJ010000062.1, read as the reverse complement.
TTCAAAAATCGCATCGAGGCTGTCCGCGCGGCCATGCGGGATCCTCGACAGTACATCCGAGACAATTGTAAAGATCTTTTGGAATCCGACCTCGCCTTTCAGGAAGCGGGCGACTGCGGTTTCGTTGGCCGCGTTCAACACCGCGGGCGCTGTCCCGCCCAGCCGGGCAGCCTCGCGGCCGATTCGCAGGGACGGGAAGCGTGATTCGTCCACGCTCTCGAAGGACAGGCTTCCGGTCTTCGCCAAATCCAGACGACTCCCGTTGCCCGGTATTCGTTCGGGCCAGGTGAGCGCGAGCTGGATCGGCAGGCGCATATCCGGCAGACCCATTTGCGCGATGACCGAGCCATCCGTGAATTCGACCATCGAATGCACGATGCTCTGCGGATGAACCAGCACTTCTATGCGGTCGTACGGCATTCCGAAAAGGAAATGCGCCTCGATGACTTCGAGCGCCTTGTTGAACATCGTGGCCGAGTCAATGGTGATCTTGGCGCCCATCGACCAGACAGGATGGTTCAGCGCATCGGCGGGGGTCAGGGACGCGAAACGGTCCGCGGGAGTCTTGCGGAAGGGGCCGCCTGAAGCGGTAAGAACCAGGCGGTGGACATAGTCTGCCCGGCGTCCGCCAAGGCATTGGAAGATCGCGCTATGCTCGCTGTCCACGGGCAGGATTTCGGCGCCGGATTCAATTGCCGCGGCGTTGACCATCTCCCCCGCCATGACAAGGGCTTCCTTGTTGGCCAGCGCCACCCGTTTGCCCGCCTTGACGGCGGCCAGGGTTGAGCGCAATGCGGCAGCTCCGACAATCGCCGAGATGACGATATCCACGGAGGGATCTGCCGCCAGGGCATTCTGGGCATCCTCGCCCCAAACAAGCTCGAACGGAGGCGCGGAGAGATTCTTCCGGGCCTCGGCATATGCATCCGCATCCGTGATGCAGAGGAATTTGGCACGGTGTGCGGTCGCGGCCTGCGCGGCTTCGCGCCAGCGGCGCCTTGCGCTTACGGAGTGGACCTGGAATCGGTCGGAATGCCGTGCGATGACGTCCAGTGAGTTCTGGCCTATAGAGCCGGTTACGCCGAGGATGCAGACGGATTTCACTGCGGCGGCCCCGGGGTTTCGATCAGGCCTTCGCGCATCATCCTGTCCTGATCTTCGGGATTGATATAGTGCGAGCCCCGGATGTTGAAAATGGAGAAGAACTCCTCGGCGGGCTTGCTGACATCGGGGGTACCGTCCGGCAGCCGGTCGAAGTAGAATCCGATCTTGATGCGGACGGCACTGGGCAGGTCGCCTTTTTCCTCGACCTTCCATTCCTCAAGCCATTCCTTGCCGTCGAAGTAGTTGATCTCGAAGGTAGAGATGATATCGCAAAGGATCTCGGCGCCGCCGCCTTCCTCGATTGTGCCCTCGTAGCCGATCTTCTCGCGGCGGTACAGCAGGTTGGCGCGCGTTCGGTCGTCGCGTTTGATGAAGTAGGATATGCTGCGATACAGGTAGTATTGCTGGGTTTCCGCGTCGAACGAAGGCCGTGCGACGACAAAGGCGATGCCCGCGCCGTCTGACCAGTCGGGGTTCAGCTCCGCGATGAAATAACGCGGGATGGCCGGTTGCCCGGTAGCGGTATCGGGGGAGGGCGTTGGCGTGGGGGTCGGCGTGGCGGCAGGATCGGTTGTCGTGGTCTGATACGATTCTGGACTGCGCATAAAGCGGGGCTTTGTCGCCTGCGTGATGTCGTCGGAAAGGGCGTCGAACACGGCGGCCTGAATGCGTGACCAGCGCATTGCCTCGTCGGCCTCTGTCTGTGCCTTCAGCGTCCCGATGAGAATTGCGTAGCACACCGTAATAACGATCGACGCCAGCGCGAGCGCAAGCAGGATTTCGATGAGCGTAAAGCCTTTTGTATCAGTTCGCATTGTTATCCACGGGGTTCGCCGCGGGAGTACCGGTGGTCTCCGGTCGCGGCAGTTCCTTGATTTGAATCGGCGCCATGATGGTCGAAAGTACAACGCGGCCGTCTTCGCCGAAGCCGATATCGTACGTGACTTCCACGTCAACCCGCCGAAGCGCGCCCAGCGAATTCTCGTCCCCGATGTTGGTGATATTCACAAGCACCGGCATTCCGCCGAGTTCGTCCTCGAAGTAGCCGACTTCCGGGAAGCCCTTGGACATTACCTCTTCCATCTTGGTTCGCGCCGCCTCCGTTGCCACGAGCCTCTTGCTTGCATAGACCGCGCTCTGCAGCGCATTCTGACGAAGTTCCAGCAGCATATAAAACGAGACTGCAAGAATCGCAAGCGCGGCAAGTACTTCGATGAGGGTAAATCCTTTACTTCTCATTGAGGGGTAGGAGAGGCAACGGCTCCCTCCGCACTCCTTGGCTCGATGTGCCCGGTGTATATGGACGCGAGCCCTGTAAGCGGTCCGATCTCGATGGTCAGTTTGCGGTCGCCGTCGTCCTCGATGAAGATCGAATGTGCGCGCAGCCTGCCAGTGGGTTGAACCCGCACCATCACCACGCCGCGTCGGACGGGCTCGTCGCCAAGGAATATCTTGACGAACTTGACGCCGGACGGCAGATACAGGGGGCTCGTGTGGTTCATCTTGTACGGGTCTTCGTCCGTGTCATTGTTAGGCAGGGCAAGGAAATAGCATTGCTCGTCGAGGTCATACACGACCAGCACGGGACTTCCGGTGGCGACCGCTTGCGAGAAGGCCGTTTCGATGAAAGAGGCTACACGCCGGGCATCGGCATTGATCTTCGTGGCTGGTATCAGAGAGTCCATGTTCGACACGATGACGACAAGAGTGACAGCCATCAGGGCAACCACAAGGCTCAATTCGATAAGCGTGAAGCCCGAAGCGTTCCTGGTCATCGGAGCGGCTTGCGGCGCCTGGTATCGGCTAACGATTTGGGGCGCCATCCCAAGTCTTGCGCTCGCTCCACTTGATGTCCGCCTTGAATTCCGTTCCACCGGGCGTGCCGTCGGCGCCGTAAGAAGTTATGTCAAATGTGCCGTTGGCGGAGTCGAGTTCGTACACATAGTCGTTGCCCCAGGGATCCTTGACGAAGTCGATGTACGGGCCGTTCCAGCCGGTGACTCCGGAGGGCTTCTCCTCAAGAGATTTCAGGCCGTCCGAGCCCGACGGATAGTCCTTGCAGTTGAGTTTGTAACGCTCCAGCGCACCGGCCATCTCGCCTATCTGGCTCTTGGCCTTTGCGGTGCGTGCCTCGTCCGAGACATTGCCAAACTTGGCTATAACCACGACTGCGAGAATGGCCATGATCGTGATCACGACCATGAGCTCTATGAGCGAAAAGCCTGAGTTGCTGTTTGTCTTCATATATCCTCCTGCTACTTTAGACGCGAAAGTTCCAGGATCGGCAAAATCACCGACATTACGATCAACCCCACGACAATGGCCAGGACGACGATGAAGATGGGCTCGAGCAGAGACATCAACTTCTGCGCAGCGATTTCCACTTCCTCGTCGTAGGCCTCAGCGATGCGATCCAGCACTTCTTCGAGCCTGCCGGTTCGCTCGCCAACCGCGATCATATATCCGACAACCGGTGGGAACACCCCGCTTTGCTTCAAAGGAGTGGAAATGTCCGCTCCCTCGATTATTCGATCGTGAACCGCCGCAATTGTCTCCTCGAGTACGACGTTATCGACAACCTTGCCGACGATCTCCAAACCCTTCAATGCGGGGACGCCGCTCTTGAGCAGTGTGGAGAACGTAAGGGCAAACCGCGAGACAGCCGTCTTGCGGAACAGCGGGCCAATAATGGGCAGGTTGAGCATCATCCGGTCCTTGAACCGCCTCCCGGTCTTGGTCAGGAAGTAGGCCCGGATGGCAAAGAAAATCAGCACGGCCGCGATGACAAGGAAGTACCAGTATTCCGCCAGCAAGCGGGAAATGAGCATCAGAATCCAGGTGGGCAGGGGGATGGGCTTCTTGGCTTGCTCGAGGAAATTGGCAATCTTCGGGACCACGAAGGTCAGAAGGAAGATCACGATGGCGGTTCCGAAGAACACGACAACGATCGGGTAGGCCATCGTGGCCTGGATCTTTGATGAAAGCCTGTGCCGCTTCTGCAGGTATTCGGCGATGCGGTCGAGCACGATATCCAGCGTTCCCGCTTCCTCGCCGCTGCGGACCATGTTGACATAGAGATCGGAGAAATATCTTGGATGCCGCGCAAGAGCATCGGCCAGCGATGTGCCCTGAAGCACCTGCTCGTGAACATCCATTATTGTGCGTTCGAGGCCAGCGGATTCGACTTGCTCGCGCAAGACGGAAAGGGCGTCGGCTACGGGGATTCCGCTCTTTGTCAGCGTTGCGAGCTGGCGGGTGAATGAGGCGGTTTCCGCTTCTGCGCGCGGACGGAATATGCGTGGGGCAAGGGACTTTCTCTTGTCAGCATGGGTCTCGTGCAGTTCGGTGGGCAACAGGCCCTGCGAACGCAGCTTGGACCGTGCATCCTTGGGCGTGTCGGCGTCAATGACGCCCCCGGTGTTCTTTCCGCTGCTATTGACTGCTTTGTAGCTGTATATCGGCATAGGCGGCCGCTACAAGACGTCCATTTGGGTTGCGCGGGAGACTTCGTCAATCGTGGTGACGCCTTCGATAACCTTGCGCACGCCATCCATGCGAAGCGTCAAAGTCCCGCGTTGAACAGCCATTGACTTGATGATGTTGGCGTCTTCCTTGCGCATGATCTGCGCGCGAATGATATCGTCAATCATCAGCAGTTCGAAGATGCCCACACGACCGTAGTAACCGGTGTCGAGACATTCTTCGCAGCCCTTGCCGCGCCAAAGCTTGCCGTCCCTTAGCTCGGAGCGTTTTACATTCATATAGGAGAGGGTTCTGTCGTCGGGCTCGTAGCTCTCCTTGCAGTGCGGGCAGACTTTCCTGACAAGACGCTGTGCCATAACGGCAATAACCGAACTTGCCACGAGGTATTGCTCGACGCCAAGGTCGAGAAGTCGCGTAACGGCCGAGGCAGAATCATTGGTGTGCAGCGTGGAGAAAACAAGGTGGCCGGTTAGCGCGGACTGTATGGCTATTGTTGCCGTGTCAAGGTCGCGGACTTCGCCGACCATCAGGATGTCAGGGTCCTGGCGAAGGATGGAGCGCAGACCAGCCGCGAAGGTTACGTTCTTCTTGGCTTCCACCTGGATTTGGGAGATGCCCTTGAGTTGGTACTCAACGGGATCCTCGATGGTGATGATGTTCACTTCCGCCGAGTTCAGGCGCGCCAGGGCGGCGTAGAGCGTGGTGGTCTTGCCGCTACCGGTCGGCCCGGTGACAAAGAAAATTCCGTGCGGGGACTCGATGACCTTGATGAGTTTCTCAAGGTTCTCCGGATCCATCCCAAGGTCTTCGAGCGAGTAAAGGCTTGAAGACTTGTCCAGCAAGCGGAGCACGGCGCGCTCGCCGTTGGTGGTCGGGATGATCGAGATACGGATGTCTATTTCACGGTCGGCGTACTTGATGGTCGTGCGGCCGTCCTGAGGTTTACGGCGCTCTGCGATGTCGAGCTTGCCGATGACCTTGATACGGGAAATCACGGCCTCCTGAATGCTCTTCGGAGAGTCCATCAGGTCGTAGAGCACTCCGTCGATTCGGGCGCGAATGCGCAGCTTGTCATCAAGAGGGTGGAAGTGAATATCCGACGCGCGGCGCTTGATGGCCTCAGAGATAGCTGTCGAAACCAGCTTGATAATCGGGGCCTTGTTTGCGATATCCAGAAGATCCTCGGCGCGCTCGATATCGGCTCCGACCGAGGACAGGAAGGCGTCATCGAATTCGTTCATCACGTCGCCGAGGCCCGACGATTGCATCTGGTAACCACGGGCGATGAGCCCCGCGATTTCTTCTTTCAGGGCGAACACCGGTTCAACATCGGCTGCGAGCATTGCCGCGGTCTCATCAAGCGGGCGGAAGTCGAACGGCGAGCCCGTTGCGACGAAGTAAGTGCCGCCGCGCTTGTCGAATGCGGCAATTACGTTATTGCGTGCGAAAGCGAGCGGAACCTTCTCGACAAAGGCCATGGGAATCTCGAACTGCGCGAGGCTGGGGTGGAAGGGGATATCCAGAGCTTCACCCAGCGAACGCAGAACCTGCTCTTCAGTCAGGACACCGTCCTCGATCAGGATGCGATCGGGGGAGCGCCCTCCGGAATCGGTCTCCTCTTTGACCCGCTGCTTGACGGTCTCGTCAATCAGGCCCTTCTTGAAGAGGATCTCAGCAACTTCGATTCTCATTTGCTACCTTCGGAGTTGGGTTGCGGCCGTTCCTTGTTCTTGTCTGCGTCTGTCTTGTCCTTGTTTCCGGCCGCATCGCCCTTTTCCACTTTGTCCTTGTATTCAGTACTGGCGAGCGGATCCTTCTTGGCGCGGGCGCGGTTGAGAAGATCGAGGTTGATAGCAGCATCTCTGGATACGGCAGTCAACTGGTCTTTTGTGGTGATGATCTCGGGCTGCAAGAAAATGTACAGGTTGACCTTTTCCACAGAACGGCTGGTCTTGCGGAAGAGCAGTCCGAGGCCGGGTATGTCGCCCAGCCACGGGACCTTGGAATTGGTCTCGTCGATCTTGTTGCGCGTCATTCCGCCGATGACAACATAGCCGTGATTAGCGACGCCAACCTTGGTGGTTGCCTGACGGATCGTCTTGGCAGGGCGGTTCGCCGAGGAGCCGGCGGCAACATCGAAAGAGAACTGGCTCTGGTAGAACTGCTCGACGAGCTGGTCGATCTCGAGCGAGAGGTAGTCGGCGGAGCGGATGTGCGGCGTGATCGTGAGCTGAATCTTGGCCTCGTAGTCGCCGCCGTAGGTGCTTGTGGAACTGGTGGTCGATCCGCTCGTCGGGTTGGTGATGGTGGAATAGGGGATGGTCTCGGAAATCCGGAGCACGGCCTTCTCGTTGTCGATGGCAAGGATCTGCGGCTCAGCCAGGAGTTCCGTGTCCTTGTCGTTTTGGATCGCCTCGAGCAGGACCGGAATCGCCCAGACTCCGCCGCGGTCGCGCACGATGCCGAAGGTGAAACCGGAGCTGCCTGGAAGGGTTGTGCTCACTCCGGGCACGATGTACTTGTCGGCAGTGCCGAACGTGCTGGCGAACCCGCGGTAGCCGTCGGCAGAGGGCATATCGCCTGATGCCAGCTCGACACCGAGTTCGCGCAGCTTGGACGTGGAGACTTCCACAATGGTCGTGCGGATAAGCACCTGCATCTGCGGGGTATCGAGATCCGCCACCATCTTTTGGATTTCCTCGAATTGAGTCGCGTTCGAAAGGACGATCAGGGCATTCTGGACCTCAAACGCGATTATGACGGGTGCCGGATCGGGAGATGTCTTGTCGACGCCCGCCTTGGCAAAGGCCTCGTTGAGTGGTGTCGAAACGTCCTTCGCGGAGATGTTCTGCAACTTGATCACGTGATACCGGCCAGCCGAAGTGCGCTTGCGGTCGATCTTGGTGATGAACTCCTTCATCTTCTCGACGTCTCCAGTTGTTCCCATCAGGATAAACGAATTTGTTGCGGTATCCGGGATGGCTACCGGCTGAATCACCGATGGAGTGGAAGATGTGGGCTGAGGAGTCGGCCGGGGCTGAGGAGTACCACCGGAAGTCGAACTGACCATGCTGCCGATCGTCTTGACGTACTGGTCCAGATATGTCTTGACGTTGTCAACATTGGCAAACTTCAACTCGATGGTGTCGTAAACGACCTTCGGACCTTCGATGTCCACCTCGTTCAGGATGGTCGCGAGTCGAAGGATGACTGTCTCGTAATCGGTGACGATCACGCTGTTCGACATGGGAACAGCGACGATATTGCGTGTGATAGTGAAGTTTGTCAGCGTGGCGATAGCATCCGTGGCTCCAAGAAAGCGCAGCTTGAAGACCTGCGTGATGATGCGGTCGCGAGCTTTGAGGTTGGCGCGATCCGCGTCTGTATAGAAACCCGTGGACATTCCCAGTCCCTGCTGCAGCGGAACGATCTTGATCACTCCTGCAACTTCGATCATCTGCCAGCCGTTGAGGTTGAGCAGGGTCTCGAAGAGCGGAAGCACGTTCTCCTTCGGAATGGGAACGAAGGAGACATAGTTGATAGTCCCGGCGAAGTTGTCGGGGTAGATGATCGCAACCTTCCGCACCCTGGCGAGGTACTCAACGGCCTTCTTCATGTCCCAGCCGTTGAAGTTGAAGGTGATTCCCTTCTCGGTCTCGACGGGTTCCTGGACATCCTCCTTCTTGTCGCCATCAGGAGGCTTTTCCTCAGCGAAGGCAACCCGCGACAGAGCGCAGGAAAAAGTGAGCAGGAGGTCGGCGCAAAGCAGCGACATCTTTTTCATCTCGGCTCCCGGTTCGATTGCCGATAAACACAACAGTTAGAGGGGTTCTGAGGAACTTGGTTCCTTGCGAATATTCTCGCTTCTTTCAATGAGCTTCAACAAAGCCGGGATCATACCGGCTGCGGAGACCGTTTCCACGGGCTTTCCAGAGGCAAAAAGAACTGCCTTGCCGCGGCCGCAAGCCACGCCAAAATCGCAATCGGCTGCTTCACCGGGCCCGTTGACAACGCAACCCATCACGGCGATACGAAGCGGACGGCAAATCCCTGCCGTGGCAGAGCGGACTTCTTCGACCGCCGCTGCAATGTCAACTTCGCATCTGCCGCAGGTTGGGCATGACAGTATTATCGGCCTGTCGCACAAAATTCCCATCCCGCGAAGTATATTGCAGGCTGCACGGACTTCCTCGATTGGCGGTGCTGTCAGGGATACTCTTATCGTGTCGCCGATGCCGTCCACAAGCAACGAGCCCAACGCGATGTCCGACTTGACGCGCCCTTCGTCGGCCGGTCCCGTGGCAGTCAGCCCCAGGTGCAGCGGATAGTCTGTCCGCAGGGCAACTTCGCGGTAGATCAGCGTATTCGTCAGGACATCGGAAGCCTTGAGCGAAACGACGATATCGTGGAAACCGAACGATTCGATAAGCTGGCAGTACTCGATGACGCCCGAGACCAGCGCTTGCGCAATCGGCCGGTCGTCAGAGCCGTCGCGCCGTCTGATCGAACCGGAATTTGCTCCAACCCGAATTGGAATGCCCCGATCCTTGCACAACGAAACGATGCGGCGGATTTCGCCTTCGTCCTTCAGGTTGCCCGGATTCAGGCGCACCTTGGAAACACCGGCCTCGATTGCGCCGACCGCGAGACGCGGATCGAAGTGTATGTCGGCAACCACGGGCAGTGGAGATGATTTGCAGAACGCCTTCAGAGGCGCAAGTGCATTCGAGTCAGGAACCGCGAGCCTGATAATTCCGCAGCCGGCCTCTGCCAGTCGGGCGGTCTCACGAACGGCGGCCTCGACGTCGGATGGCGGAGATTTGAGCATCGACTGAATCACAATCGGATGCCTGCTGCCGATCGGTACTCCACCGACGACGACGGTACGCGTATGTCGTCTGATCGGGGCGGTCACAGGCTGCCTCCCGAACTGCGCAGGGCAAAAAGGCATTTCTGACTGAGCGGGCATTCCGAACACCGGGGTGCTCTGGCCTTGCAGGTCTGGCGTCCGAGCTTCAGAAGGTTCAGGTGCAGGTCAGCATGCCTGCCCGCCGGAATAAGCGCCGAAAAGCGTTCGTGTTCTTTCACGGTATTATGGTGCGCTTCGAGCAGTCCGACGCGCTCGAAAATCCTGAAAACATGAGTGTCCATCGGAAATACGGGCTTCCCGAACGAGAACAGCAACACGACATATGCAGTCTTTATTCCGACTCCGGGAAGCGAGACGAGGAATTTCTGAGCCTCGCAGACATCCATCTTCCGGCATTTCGTGAGACAATCATTGCCAAGAACCTGGCCGAGTATTGCCTTGATGCGCGGGGCTCGCGTGTTAGAAAGGCCAGCGGGGCGCAGGATATCGGCAAGGACCGATACAGGTGCATCGGCCACCGCCTGCCACGAAGGATATCGAGACTTCAGGGCACCGAACGCCGCATCGCGATTTGCGTCGGACGTATTCTGGGAGAGCACGGTCCGAATGAGTTCATCGACTGGATCGGCTGGCACGGGCGCCGGGGTGCCGAATTTGGAGGAAAGCGCGTCGGCCATCCAGACAAGCATAGTCGGCAGAGAGGAGGCGTCAGTCCTTTTTGCTCGGGCGGGCATCAGCCGGCTTTCTCTGTGGACAGACCGGCCAGAACATGCTCATTCAAAGCGCCCTTGCGGTAGGCTATAAGAAGGGTTTTGACCACTGCATCGTCAACCTTCTTGCCTGCCAGCATCTTCAGATCGACAAGCGCGCTGCTGATGCTCTTGGGCGTCTTTTCAGGGACAATCGGGAACAGCATCTCGTCGAAGACGTTTGCCGCGCAGATTATTCTGCCTCCGAGCGGAATCTCCTCGCCCTTCAGCCCCTTGGGCAGGCCGGAACCATCCCAGAATTCGTGATGTGTCTCGACCATCGGGATGATATCTTCAAGGCCCACGATCGTCGACAGAATCTTCACTCCGAGTTCGACGTGTTCCACGATGGGCTTTATTACGCCGTGATTGATGGCCCTCTGGGTCTCGACGATGTTGTCGTTCTGTCCCAGTCTGCCGATATCGTGAAGGAGACCCGCAAGGTAGATGTCGTTGACCTCGACCGCACTGAGCCCCATATATTCCGCAACCACGCGGCTGATCTGGCCGACTCGTTCGCTGTGCCCCATCATAAGGGGGTCGTGGTAGTCAATCGCCTTGGCAAAGGCCTTGACGGCAGATCTGACAATATCGCGGTACTTGGTCTGGTCCAGGTGTTCCATCACGAGACCCATCTGCAGCCCGAAGATACTCGCGATCTGGAAGTCCTCAGGCGAAAAGACACCGTTGAGTCCGTCGTAACCGAGGTACAGGCATCCCTTGGGCAGACCCATGATAAGCATCGGCACGCAGATGACCGAATGGACATCCTGTTCATAGACACTGGACTGGCTTGAGAATCTCTTGTCGCCCATGGCATCAGCGATCAGGACGGGCTTGAGGTTCTTGATGCAGTAGTGGAGGATAGCATCGGCGATCTTCGCGCTGCTGCCTGCCTTCGAGTGATGCGTTTCAATCTTGAACCTGTTCGCGTCGGGGTCGTAAGAGACGATGGCGGTGAGGTCGCACCCGATTTTGCCGCCGATGAAGCTGACTGCTTTCTCGAGGTAGAGTTTGCTGCTGCGCTCTTCCACGCCTATCCGCATGAACTGGCCTACCCAGCCAAGATCTCTCTGAAGGGGAGACTCCCCTTCGGGAACTTCCATGCTTGGATTCATCACGTCTTCGTCGTTTTCGCCGACCATGAAGTCCTGAAGGATGTAGTCGCTCTCTTCGACCGCTCTGAGTGTCGCCTGGGAACTGTCGAAAACCAGGATCGTACTGCCGACTTTCACCACATCGCCTTCGCGCAACAACGTTTCCGTGACAGGGCCGTCGTTCACGTATGTGTAGCCGTCATGCGCAAGGTTGCGGATAAAGTACATCTCGCCGATCCGATAGATGCGGGAATGGAGAGATTCCACCTTGTTGTCATACAGCCTGATATCAGACTCTTCGCCCTGCCCGATGAGCAGGCCGACGTCGCGAATTTCGTATACGGTTCCCCTTTGCGGGCCGTTCTTTACTCGTATTGCCGGCATTACTTCGTTTCCTGTTCCGGCTGTCCTTCGACAGCACTTTCCTCGGCCTGTACCTCATCCTCGCTCTTGGGGCGCAGAAGAGGGAACAGAACAACATCGCGGATGCTCGACCTGCCGGTGAGCAGCATCACGAGCCGGTCAATTCCCAGTCCCATTCCGCCGGCGGGAGGCATGCCGTGTTCCAGCGCCCTGACGTAGTCCTCGTCAATTCTGCCGATCGTTTCCTCACTGCCTCGAGCAATCTGATCATTGAAGTTCTTGCGCTGGATGCACGGGTCGTTCAGTTCGGTGTATGCGTTGCACAACTCCATGCCTGAAACGAAAAGCTCGAACCGCTCAACTAACCGCGGATCAGAGGGCAGGGGACGGCACAGCGGAGTGGTCGCAGCAGGATGATCCAGAACAAACGTAGGCTGAACGAGATTGGGCTCGACCAGAAGCTCGAACAATCCCTGGAGGACGAAGTCATGTTCCTTCGGCATATCCTCGGCCTTGAACCCGGCACCGATGAGTCGCTTCTTTGCCGCCTCGGTATCCCACGGGTCAATGCCGGAGGCCTCAGCGACAAGATCGATGAAGCGTGCGCGCCGCCACGGCGGCCGGAAGTTGATTACTCGCCCTGCGTATTCGATCTCGAACTTGCCCAGCACTCGCTCACAGATGCGAGAAACCACTGCCTCGCAGTGCTCCATCATTACGTTGTAGTCGGCGTATGCCTCGTATACCTCAGCCATGGTGAATTCAGGATTGTGACGGGTGTCGATCCCCTCGTTGCGGAAGCACCTGGCGATCTCGAACACCTTTTCCATCCCGCCGACGAGAAGCCGCTTGAGGAAGAGCTCGGGCGCGATTCGCATGTAAAGGTCGATATCGAGGGTGTTGTGATGCGTGACGAACGGCTTGGCGGAGGCGCCACCGGGTATCGACTGCATCATCGGCGTTTCGACCTCAAGGAATCCCTTTTCCTCGAAGTAGCGTCGAAACTCGCTGACGATCATCGACCTCTGCCTGAAGACTTCGAAGGAGTCGCGATTGGCAATCAGGTCGAGATAGCGGCGGCGATATTTGATTTCGACATCCCGCAGGCCGTGCCACTTCTCGGGAAGATGACGCAGCGCCTTGGCGAGCAACCGGTAAGATGACGCAAAGACGGTGATTTCGCCGAGCCTGGTCTTGCCGACTTTTCCATCAACTCCGACGATGTCACCGACCTCTATGAAGGCAAACTGGTCAAACGGAGCGTCTCCGATATCCTGCTTTCTGACGTAGCACTGGATTCGCCCGGTCGCGTCGATAATATCGAAGAACTTGCTCTTCCCGTGGTCACGCAACGCTGCAATGCGTCCGGCAACGCGAATTTCCTTGCCTTCGAGAGACTCGAACGAAGAGCGAACGCGCGCAATTTCGGCGATATCCGACAGTCGGGAGCCATACGGACTTACCCCGGCCGCGATAAGGGCGTCAAGCTTGGTTTGGCGGTCGGAATCTGGAGTCTGGGTCATTTGAACCTCTTTAGATACCCGGCAATTGTATGTTTCCGCCCCTTCCGGTCAAGCAAACGGGCCGGTGAGGGCTTTTTTCGCAGCAACCGGAAAAGGGGTGCAACCACTGAAATGTATGGGAAAATGTGCTTGACAGGTTGTTGATGCGTCCTACAATATGGACGATGGTGTTCTCTAGAGCGAGAATGCAGGAGGAATCTATGCGATTCAGTCTGTGGACGGTGCTTCTGTACGCAGCCTTTTCGGCGGTTCTGGGCCTTTCTCCCGCCTCTGCAACAACATGGGGACCGACTCCGAACTCGTTCGGATACTATGCGGTCAACACTGTCGGAGAGGGCGGAAATTACTATTATTTCCGACCGGTCAACAATCCCTGCTCGAACGTCCAATTCGGGAATGCGTACCCGATGGACGATTCTTTCTGCTCCAACAACACCACCTCGAACCCAGCGCCGATGCCCATCGGCTTCAAATTCCGCTTCCTGGGAATCGAGTACGACTCGGTGTACATCTCCACGAATGGAGAAATATGCTTAGTCAACACCGACACAGCATCCGCATTCTACAACGCCAACAAGTACACTGAGAATGACCCGACAGCCTCCTTCCGTTGGGACATCAGCCTTGCCCGTGCTCCCACATTCACCGCCAGCGGTGATCCCATACCAACGATTGGTGTGTGGATGGAAGACATGGACTGCAAGCGCGCCAGCCTGTACTACGGCAACAACTCGGCTGGCACTGCCGAACTCGTGATAACCTGGAGCGGAATGAACTTCCTCAACTCCCAGATCACCAGCTCTATCACATGTCAGTGCGTCATAATGGCCAACGGCAAAATCCTTCTGCAGTACTACGCATCTCTGAACGAAACCGATTCGACCAATGGTTCCGCCGACCCCGGCGTAGGGCTTTACGGTCCCGATCTTACCGGTGCGGTCAGCATGCTGGCAATATACCAGAACAGCGTTAACACTGACGGCTATCCTAACCCGTATACCTGTTACACAGTATTTCCTCCTCCACCTCCCCCGACCATTACTGTGGCGACGCCTAACGGTGGAGAAAGCTACTTCATTGGCGATTCACTTCTGGTCACTTGGACTGTCACTAACGGCCCGCTGACACAGGGCGCGGATATCGAATGGTCGCGCGACGGCGGCTTCACATGGGCCGTTATTGGAACGGGCATTACTGACAATAATGGTGGCTCGTACACTTGGGTAATCACGGGAACTCCGTCTACCCAATGCATGGTTCGAGTCTCCGATACATCGTTCCCATCGTACCGGGATGCTTCGGACGGTCTTTTCTCCGTGTCATATGCCGCCCCGGCATTTGCGATTGTCGAACCATCAGGAACGGGGACGCTGGACTTCACGGTAGGCGACACCATGACAATCCGATGGACGGCCACTACGACGGTGGGCAACTCCGCTACGCTCGAGATATCTCGAAACTACGGAGTTTCCTGGACAACTATCGCCACGAATATCAGTCCCAAGACAACCAGTTTCTTCGACTGGGTCATTACTTCGCCGCACTCAAGCGGCAACAGGACCTGCTTTGTCCGCATCCGCGACAACCTGGGGACTGTAGCAGTGAACCAGCAGCCGTTCGCGATCTTCGATGTCCAGCAGTTCAACATCACATATCCCGTCGGCGGCGAGACGGTATTCATCAGCACGCCCGCCAAGATTCTCTGGCAAACTCAGGGACTGGTCGGCTTCTTTGTTACGATCGAGTTGTCTCGCGACGGCGGAATCAACTGGGAGACAGTTACCGGCGGTACGAACAACGACGGCGAATATGACTGGACGCCCGTGGGTCTTTCCTCCTC
>JBAZOJ010000061.1:0-15613 GCA_041648755.1 Candidatus Brocadiia bacterium | reverse complement strand
AGTCGTTCTGGCTGATGTGGGCTTGACCGATATGTATTGACAACAAGTCCGCGTCAGGCGGAGGTGTTTCCTAAGCGAAGCCAACAGTCAAATGGAGGATCTGCCCAATGAATACGCCGGAGTTCGCAGCGATAGCGGAACTGAAAAGCCTCAACAAGTGTGCCGGGAAGCATATCGAGGGCGTGTACATCTCCGACATGGTCAGCGACATCATCGGCATCCGCGAAGGCTGCCTGCTGGTGACCCTGCAGACACACAAGAACCTTATCGCGGCCGCGAACCTGGTTGACGTCTGCGGGATCGTTTTCACGCGCGGAAAGATCCCCGCCGAGGATGTCGTCGCCCTTGCCGACAGGGCGGGAATTGCCCTGTACAGCACTCAGGACGACACATGGTCGTTCGCCAAGCGCATATACGAGTTGGGCCTCCGCTGACGGATGGCGTTGTGGCAAGTCGCGTTTCGTTGACGCCCCGCTTTTCCCGACGGCGGCTCATGCCTCCTGTCACCGGAGGCGCACCCCCGAACGGCGGGGGATGAGCAAGGGCCTTCCGTTCCCTGGCCTGCTTCTTCACCCAGTATGACAGGTGGTGAGTATGCCCTGCAAGTCTCTGACCTCATTCTTGCCGAACTACCCGGGCGACCGCTCATCTCTAATCCCCCTTCTACAGAAAGCCCAGGAAATCTACGGCTTCCTTCCGCAGGAAGCTGTTCACGACATCTCCCTGCATGTGAAAGTATCGGAGAACGAGATTTTCGGCGTGGCCACCTTCTATTCGCAGTTCAGATTCTGTCCGCCGGGTAAGCACCACCTTAGGGTATGCCTCGGTACTGCCTGCCACGTGAAAGGCGGAGAGCAAATCCTCGAGACCGTCAAGCGAAAACTCGAAGTAGAACCCGGACAGACAACCGCCGATGGCGAATACGACTTGGAGCGCGTCGCGTGCTTGGGATGCTGTGCACTTGCGCCGGTATTCACTCTGGATGCGAAGATGTACAGCCAGATGTCAGTGCTCAAACTCCAGAGGATTCTCAATGAACACGAAACAGCTTGACGAGGCCCGTCGAGTCGCCAAGGTCGAATGGGCAAGACTATCCGACAACACCGAACCGCTGATCTATTTCGGCACGGGAACGTGCGGGATCGCGGCAGGTGCCGCCGACGCCCGCCAAGCTGCTGAAGATTACCTTAAGGAGACAGGCAAATCGGCCAGGATCATTGAAGTTGGCTGCATCGGCCCATGCTACCTCGAACCGCTTATGGACGTTAAGATGCCCGGCCTCCCGAGGATCAGCTACTCCAACGTAACCCCCGAACACGCGCGACGGATTCTGTCTTCGTTCTTCCAGGATAACGAGATTACCCCCTTCCACCTGGCAGGCTCGCACGGCGAGGAAACACTCGATAAAGTGCCTCGCTTCTTCGATATGCCTATGCTAAAGCCTCAGGTGCGGGTGGTGCTTCGAAACTGCGGGATCATCGATCCTGACGATATCGGGCACTGCCTTGCGCTGGACGGATACTCGGCAATTGCCAAGTGTCTGACTTCCAAGCCTGAGGATGTGCTGGACATCGTGAAAAGGTCCGGGCTGCGCGGAAGGGGCGGCGCGGGCTTCCCAACATGGAAGAAGTGGTCCTTCTGTCGGAGCGCACCGGGCGACCAGCGCTACCTTATCTGCAACGCTGACGAAGGCGACCCGGGCGCTTTCATGAACCGCTCCCTTATTGAAGGTGACCCTCATGCACTGCTCGAAGGAATGCTCATCGCTGCCTACACGATCGGTGCTTCAAAGGGCATCGTTTATATCCGCGCCGAGTACCCGCTGGCAATCACACGCCTGAAACGCGCAATCGGTCTGATGAGAGAGCTCAACCTCCTCGGGAAGAACATCCTGGGCAGCGACTTCAGTTTCGATATCTCGATCAAGGAGGGCGCTGGAGCTTTCGTCTGCGGCGAGGAAACCGCCCTGATTGCCTCAATTGAGGGCAAGCGTGGGATGCCCCGCACCCGACCGCCCTTCCCCGCCATTGAAGGACTTTGGGGCAAGCCGACCATCATCAATAACGTCGAGACCCTTTCTGTCTTGGCAAGCATCGTCAGGAACGGCCCGGAATGGTACTCCCAGTGGGGCACCGAGACCAGCAAGGGAACAAAGACCTTTTCGCTGGTCGGAAAAGTCCGCCGCACCGGGTTGATTGAAGTCCCGCTTGGCACAACGCTCAGGCAGGTAGTCTTCGACATCGGGGGCGGCACGGCGAAGCCATTCAAGGCCGTCCAAAGCGGAGGCCCTTCCGGAGGCTGCCTTTCCGCCGAATTCCTCGATTTGCCAATGGATTACGAGAGCCTTGCCTCCGTCGGCTCGATCATGGGCTCCGGCGGACTGATAGTTGTGGATGCGGATACTTGCATAGTCGATACCGCGAAGTACTTCCTGACCTTCACGCGACATGAGTCCTGTGGCAAGTGCGTCCCGTGCAGAGTCGGCACGATGCATCTTGTCGAACTGCTGGAGAAAATCTGCGCTGGCAAGGCCGAGATGAGCGACCTCGACAAGATCGACCGGCTCGCAAAGGTAATCAAGGAGGGATCGCTCTGTGCCCTTGGAGGAACTGCCCCCAACCCGGTGCTGTCGTCGATGAAGTACTTCAGGGGCGAGTTCCTCGACCACATAGTCAACAGGCGATGCCCCGCGGCGGTATGCCGCGATCTTGTAGTGTACCGGGTCATTCCCGGAAAGTGCACGGGGTGCCAGAGATGTGTGTCGGTATGCCCGACCAACGCTATTTCGGGCCCCCGATCCGAGCCACACAATCTTGACCCGGAGAAGTGCATCAAGTGCAGGTCATGCTACGAGGTGTGCCGGTTCGACGCGATAGCGGGCGACGCCATCGTAATCGAGCCGCGCTGAGTGTAACGCACCGAGGAATCAGAGAAACCGGAGAAGCAAGTGGCGCTGCAAGAACCAAAAACGCTCGCGATGCAGATCAACCATCGAAGGGTGGAGTTCCCGGAGGGAGTCACAGTGCTCCGGGCTGCGGAGCTGAACGGAATAAAGATCCCGTCGCTATGTTCGCACAAAGACCTTTCCGCATTTGGGTCATGCCGAATGTGCATGGTCGAGATCGAAGGGATGCGGGGATACCCACTGGCCTGTGACACTCGCGCACAGGAAGGGATGAAGGTTCTTACTGAATCGGTGAGATTGCGCGAACTCCGCATCGAGATTCTGAAACTGCTGCTGAGCGAACACCCATCAAGCTGCCTTCTCTGCGATGAAAGCGACGACTGCAAAGAATACCAGGGAACCATACGCAAAACGGGAGTCTCCACCGGCTGCCGTTTCTGTCCTAACGACCACCAGTGCGAGTTGCAGGATCTCGTCGAGGAACTTGGGATCAAGGACATCGACTACCCCATCTACTACCGCGGCCTCGAGCCCGAGCAGGACGATCCTTTTTACGACCGTGACTACAACATCTGCGTTCTGTGCGGGCGATGCGTCAGGATGTGCCAGGAGGTTCGCGGGACTTCCGTTCTTGCGTTTTCCTGGCGCGGCCGCAAGGCGAAAATCGGAACTGCATTCGACCGAAGTCACGTCCAGGCCGGTTGCGAGTTCTGCGGGGCGTGCGTGGACATCTGCCCAACCGGCGCTCTTGCCGACAAGGCATCCAAGTGGGACGGGAAGCCCGACGGGTTTATCACCACTACGTGCCCGTTTTGCGCAGTCGGGTGCCAACTTGATGTCGCGCACAAGGACGGAAGGCTTTCGAGCGCCAAGGCCGCACTTGACCCGGAAATCAATGATGGACAGATATGCGTGAAAGGACGCTTCTGCATGCCCGAAGCGACTCACCATTTCACGCGCGCAAGAAAACCAATGGTCAGGAAGGGCCGGTATTTCCGCGAAAGCACATGGGAAGAGGCCATCCACGCAGTTGCGGCGGCCATAAGCACGGTTCAGCCCGCCGACATTGCCATGCTGGTCTCACCCGACCTTTCCTGCGAGGGCCTGTTCTCCGCAGGCTGGTTCGCTGATTCCGTGATACCCGGAGCCAGCCTCGACACTTCTGCCCGGGATTTGTTGCCGGGTGGCGCCCAATTGTGGAAAGCATTCTTCTCGAAGCCGATTTCCCTTAAGGACATATCGCGTTGCGACACTATCCTTTCGGTCGGACTGGACACGAGATTCCATTTCTCCATCGTCGGTGTCCAGATCCGCCGCGCCATTGCCAAAGGCGCGAAACTCATCGCTGTTGACGCGCGCTCTGGCAATCTGACAAGATACACTGACGACTGGCTGCAGCCTATGCCCGGAACCGAAGGCGCCTTATTGGTCGCGCTGGCTGCTGCAATCAGTGGAGAAACCCCTGACTCCGAACGCGCAGCAACATCGTCGGGAGTTGCGCCGGAGAAGATCGCGCATGCGGTAAAGATGCTCGCTTCGGGCCATGACATCGCGGTACTCGTCGGGCCACAAGCCATACAGAACGGAGGCCCGGCTGTTCTCGCCGCCATGGCCTCGCTGCTCAAGTCACCAAGTGTCAGGCTCGTTCCATTCTACTTCGGGGCCAATTCCCGCGGAGTGCTCGAATTGGGCATGCTTGACAGGACGCCCTCGTTCGGGATCGAGCAGTTGCGTTCAGGTTCTGTGCACCCCAAGGTGCTGTACCTCGTGGGCGAAGTGCCCTTCTCCAAGCGCCCTGACTGTGATTTCCTCGTGGTTCAGGATATCTACCTTCCGCCCTTTGACGCGGATGTCTTTCTCCCTGCCGCGAGCTTCGCCGAGGCGAAGGGGACCCTAATCAACATCGAAGGACGGCTTCAGGAAGCATCGCAGATCGAGAGCTTCCCCGACGGAATGCGGACCGGATTCGCCCGACCGGACTGGTGGACATTCACTGAACTGGCGGCCGCAGTGAAGGTATCCCCTCCCGCTCTTACGTCCCTTGAGGCGGTTCAGGCGGCAATTTCAACCGCGTTCCCCGGAATTCCGGCCAAGGCCGACCGGATGCCGCGTGTATCGCCCGAAGCCTTCCCCCCTGGCGTCCTGAAGGCTGAAGTAACATCTCTGAACGGATCTGTGGGAAAATTCAGGCTGGTGCCCTCCCCCGCCGGTTTCACGCACAGAGGAATCAACCTCGTGGCGAAAGTCGAGGGACTGGCGATGCTGGCCCTCGAAGAAGGCATCAGGATGAATCCGGCCGATCTCAAGACCCTCGGGATACCCTCCGGCTCTGAAGCGGAAGTCTGCGTGACCGGGACAACCACAAAGGCGATAGCCATCAGCGATGCGGAATGCCCCGCGGGCTGCGCCTATTTCACGGTCCCGACAACGTGCGGTGGCATCGAGCACCGCACAGGTATGCAGGCACTTTTCAAGCACACAACAATAGTCGGAGCGGACATCGCTCCGGCAACCGGATCTTCAACCCAAGTCGGCGGGTGAGGTGGCTATGTACAGAATCGTTGACGTGAAACATGTCGTGCCAAACATGCACGAGTTGATTGTTGAGGCTCCGGCAGTGGCGGAATCAGTGCAGCCGGGCAACTTCGTGATCGTTCGGGCGGACGCACAAGGCGAGAGAATCCCCTTGTCAGTTGCCGACTGGGATCGAGATGCGGGCACGGTCACTTCTGTGTTCATGCAGGTTGGTGCTTCAACAGCGAAGCTCGCAAGACTTAAGGCGGGAGACACCATCCCGACTTATGCTGGTCCGCTTGGGAGAGGGACGGCGATCAGCAAGTTCGGGACAGTGATCTGCATCGGAGGATGCTACGGAATCGGCAGTATCTACCCCGTGGCAAGAGCCATGAAGGAGGCCGGGAATAAGGTCTTCACGATAATTGAGGCCAGAAGCTCATTTCTGCTCTACTGGCGGGACAAGTTCAAAGATGTATCCGACGGAGTTTTTGAGATTACGCGCGATGGGACGGCCGGAAAGAAGGGCCACGTCAGCGCAATCCCGGAACTGCTTCAGTCGAAGGGAATCCAGCCCGACCTCGTAGTAGTCAACGGCTGCACGTTCCAGATGATGCGCGTCTCGACTATTACGCGCTCGCCTGGCTGGAAGACGATCGTCAATATGAACCCGATAATGATTGACGGCACGGGAATGTGCGGAGTGTGCAGGCTCTCCGTAGACGGACAGACGAAGTTCGCCTGCGTCGACGGCCCTGACTTCGACGGCCACAAGATCGATTGGGACGAGTTCCTGGCACGCCGAAAATCCTACAGCCCCGAAGAGGTCGAGCCCCTAAGGAAAAGTGGATGCGGATCGCACGCCGGATGCGGCGGCAAAGAGCAAGGGAGGTAGGAAAGCGTGGCTGACGGCGCAAAAACTTTGAAGCTGAAACGCAACCCAATGCCCAAGCAGGACGAACACGAGCGGAGGCGCAATTTCGACGAAGTCGCCCTCGGCTACACCACTGAGACCGCGATTGATGAGGCGTCCAGATGCCTGAATTGCCGGACCGCGTTCTGCAAAGCTGGTTGCCCGGTCAACATCGATATCCCCGGTTTCATCTCTTGCATAGTCAAGGGCGATTTCGCATCAGGAATCCGCAAGATTAAGGCAACCAATGCTCTGCCCGCCGTGTGTGGACGGGTGTGCCCTCAGGAGGAGCAGTGCGAGAAGCAGTGCGTTCTCGGGCGGAAAGGAGACCCGGTCTCCATAGGGCGCCTCGAACGGTTTCTCGCTGACTGGGAAGCTGCCAATTCCGCAATTCAGAGGCCAACTTTGGCCGCAAACACCGGGAAGAAGGTGGCGGTCGTTGGCGCTGGTCCGGCCGGAATAACCGTGGCGAACGACCTGAAAATCCTCGGCCACGACGTAACGATCTTCGAGGCCCTGCACGAATCCGGTGGCGTACTCACATATGGGATACCTGAGTTCCGCCTTCCCAAGGCGATTGTCCGACGGGAGGTCGAGTACATAAAATCCCTGGGCGTAAATGTCGTCCCCGATTACATTGTCGGCAAGACCCGAACCGTCGATCGTATCCTGCAGGAGTTCGACGCCATGTTCATCGGCGCAGGAGCCGGTCTGCCCTGGTTCATGGGCATTCCGGGAGAAAACCTCAACGGTGTCTATTCTGCCAACGAGTATCTCACTCGCGTTAACCTGATGAAGGGCTTCCTGTTCCCGTTTTATAGTACCCCCATCAAGCGCCCTGCCCGCGTCGCAGTGGTCGGTGGTGGCAACGTCGCAATGGACTCCGCGCGAACATCCTTGAGGCTCGGGGCGGATGAATCACACATCTTCTACCGCCGAAGCCGGAATGAGCTTCCCGCGCGTATCGAGGAAGTCGAGAACGCCGAGGAGGAAGGCGTCATTTTCGACCTGCTGGTGCTGCCTACCCGCCTCATCGGCGACTCCACCGGTTGGGTAAGGGAAATGGAGTGCCTTCGCATGGAACTCGGCGAGCCCGATGCTTCCGGCAGGCGGAAACCCATCCCCGTTGAGGGTTCAGATTTCAGAATGCCGGTCGATGCTGTAGTCGTCGCAATCGGCAACAGCCCGAATCCTCTGATCCCTATGTCCACGCAGGGCTTGGACATCGGCAAAAAGGGCAACATCAATGTGGACGAAGCGACGGGCCGAACATCGCGGCACAACATCTGGGCTGGCGGTGACGTGGTTACAGGCGCGGCAACAGTCATCAGCGCGATGGGAGCGGGCAGGATTGCCGCTGCTTCGATGCACAAGTACCTGATGGGCGAAGCTGCCCCTGAACAGAGGCCCGTATGACCCTCAGGGAGATCTGCGAACTGCTGGACTGCGAGATTCTCGCCTGCGAAGATGCTCTTGACAGGGACATTACGGAGGTGGTCGCCTCTGACGGAATGAGCGAAGTGCTCGCCTACACCAAGTCGGGTGAATTGATGGTCACAGGACTGACGAACATACAGTCCATCCGAACTGCCGATATCGCCGGTGTTGCAGGCGTTGTCTACTGCCGGGGAAAACGTCCGGTGGCGACTGCCATCGACTATGCGCGCGAGAAAGGCATCCCCGTCCTCGCTACCCGGTTGGTGATGTTCGACGTCTGTGGCTTGTTGTACAACGCCGGACTGAAGGGCATCTCCTGATGGCAACCGAGCTGCTGAAGGAATCCTTCCCTGTTGCGGCTCGCAACTTCGACAAGGCCGGAGAGGTCTCCAGCGAGATCAAGATGATTCTGAAGGACCTCGGCATCAACAGCGCGATAATTCGCCGGGCCGTAGTTGTCTCCTTCGAAGCGGAAATGAACGTCGTCATGTACACGACGCGCGGTGGTATGATTACATTCGTGCTCACAGACGAGGAAATCACTCTCGAGATCATCGACGACGGTCCGGGGATTCCGGACATAGATATGGCGATGACAGAAGGATTCTCGACTGCGTCCGAAGAGATGCGCGAAATGGGTTTCGGCTTCGGGATGGGCTTGCCAAACATCAAGAAGAACTGCGACAAATTCGTAATTGAATCGGTCGTCGGTAAAGGCACGCGCGTGTTCGCTTTGATAAGGCATGTGGGATGATGTGATGCAGGATCTTAAACATGGATTCCGCATCGACTCAAGCAAGTGCACGGGAAAGATGGAATGCATGCGAGCCTGCCCTGCCCAGGCACTCAGGGTAAGGAGCGGTAAGGCTGTCCTCGTCCCGGAACTGTGCATTGACTGCGGAATCTGCCTTCGTGTCTGCCCGTCAGGCGCAATATCGCCCACCACGATCACCTTCGCAGATATCGAAAAATACAAGCACAAGGTCGCCATTCCCTCCGCCGTCCTCTACTCGCAATTCCCGATGAGCGCAAGCCCGGCGAAAATCCAGTCGGCGCTGATGAAACTCGGGTTCGATGCGGTGTACGACTTCTCTGTCGAGATCGAATTGGCTAATCGCGCAATACGCGAGTGCATTTCCACATGGAAGGGGCCGTTCCCCCTTATCTCAAGTTCCTGTCCGGTCGTGGTGAGGCTCGTACAGGTTGCATATCCCACGATGGTCGACCAACTCCTTCCGATCGAGCTTCCGCGCGAGTTGGCGGGATTGGAGGTCAAGCGGAGATACTCTAAGGAACTTGGCATCCGGGAAGATGAAATTGCCGCAGTGTACATCACCCCATGCCAGGCGAAGACGATCTCCATTGTGCAGCCCGCCGAGGGCGTGAAGAGCTACCTCGACGGGGCAGTCGGCATCAACGAGATCTACAATGATATCCTCGTCAAGATCAAGGAAGCCGATTCCCAGAAAAGCTCATCCAGCGGAAGACTCCTTCGTTCACCCCAGCTTCTGTTGTGGGGCATGCCTGAAGGACAATCAGCGAACCTCTCCAAACAGCGCGTTCTCTCCCTCACGGGTGTGGCGAACATCATCAAGGTGTTCGACGATATCGAGAAGGGCAAACTGCGCAATGTGGACTATCTGGAATGCTATTCTTGCGAGGGGGGCTGTACTGGTGGAAACCTTACGGTGGACAACCTGTACGTGGCGCGAGGAAAAGTGCTCAGCCTTTTCTCCAATTCCATCCCATCGGATGAGGCTTTCACTCGCGAAGTGGAAGAGCGATACCCAAAAACGGACTTTGCGCTGAAGGCACCGGTGAAGCCTCGTATGGTGCCTGAAGGCAGTCTCGGCCTGATCGAGTTGTTTAAGCGCAGGAAACGGACAGAAGAGATCCTGGCGGTGCTTCCCGGCCTCAACTGCGGTCTGTGCGGTGCCCCTCGCTGCCGTGCACATGCCGAGGACGTGGCTTCCGGTCGCGCAGACGCACGCGACTGCGTTTTCCTGTCACGCGACAGGATTAACGAACTCCGCGAAATCTACACCCGCCCAAACGGAACCGGGCGATACGCAAAAAAGGATGATGGCGAACTGAAGGGACGTTCAGATCAGGCCGGGCCCGAAGGCGACTGAGCTTTGCTCCGATCCAGCGCGTTGTAGAGCAGTTCCACGACGGAAAGTATCTCCACCCCAAGTTTGTAACGCTTGTTCAACTCGATCAACTGGTCCGCGCAGTTGTGACACGGCGTCGCGACGATCTTGGCGCCTGTGGCTCGGATCTGGTCGGCCTTAATCTTGCCGGATGCTATGCGCCGTTCGCCGTATTCACTCATCGAGAGCATTCCACCACCGCCGCCACAGCAGTAGTTCTGCTCCTTGTTGGGCGTCATCTCAACGAAATCGCTGACTGCCACGCGCAATATCCGACGCTGGGCCTCGATCAACCCACCCCATCGAACCAGGTTGCACGGGTCGTGCAGTGTCACGCGCGCGAGGTTTTTGGTGCGGTCGGCCTTGATGCGGTGTGTTTCGAGATACTGCACCATCAGTTCGAGGATGCTGCGCACGGGGCGGGAGTATTTCGCTGCCGTCCAGTTGGGGCCTTCCCAGCGGAAGGAACGGTAGCCATGCCCGCACTCGGACAGGATAACTTCCTCGACTCCAAGGCGTTCGGCCTCTTCCAGCACGTTGCGGGTGATGTGGGCGGCGGACTCGTCGTCACCTGCGAACAGTCCGTAGTTGGTCACGTCGAAGAACTTGCTGGCGACAGTCCAACTCTCGCCAGCGGCATGGAACACCCCAGCCGCTGCTGCCAGCGATAGCGGGAAGAATTTGATCTCGCGGGGATTCACTAAGTACAGGATTCTCCGGCCATGCTCGTCAACGGGGATCGTGACGCTGTCGTCGGCCATCTCAGCCCGAAGGTCCTCGCAAATCCAATCCGCCGTCTTCCTGACTTCGTCAGGCGATATGGACATCTGGTTTCCGTCAGCAAGTTGGTTGCCTACAACGGCGCAAAGGCTCGGGGGAGTCTTGCCTGCGGCGGAGACTATCTTGCGGCCTATCCGCATCACCGCGCCAACGTCGAGCCCGATCGAGCAGTTGATCCCGCACCTTCCACAGCCGGTGCATCGGCCGAACACGGTCTCAACCAGTTCATCAAGCGCATCAGGGGTGATGTCGCGCGCTCCCACCAGCGAAGGCAGAAGCTGTCCCGACAGAGTGTGATAGCGACGGTAAAAGGAGACTACCTTTGATGCTTTCACGCCGGGGAGATTCTCCGGCACGGGGTCGGCGATGTAGATATGGCAGGTCTCGCCGCACAAGCCGCAGCGAACGCATGCGTTCAGATGATATGCACCCAGGCTGTGGGCAGCCTTCTTGAGCGCTTCCTTCGCTGCGTCCATGCAGGAGTGGATGTCCCTGGGAGATTTGCTCTCGGGTGACACGCTATGCCCCCCGATTGTCTGCGGGGTACACGCCCCGGTAGCCCAGGCGGCGCCCATAGTCGGCGCGGGCCACGAAGAAGAACAACGCGTGCCTCAGTTTGCCAAGCGGCAGATAAAGGAACAGCCCGGAGGAAATGAGCAGAAAGGCGGGCGTACCGATAGTGCCGTATTCGTGCAGCGCCGCGGCAGCGATAAACCCGGCTGTTGCTACCGCCGCAAAATAGTCGTCGAAATTGCTCATTGCGCGCAGATTTGCGGAGAAGACGCGCCTGATGAACAGGTAAACTCCGCAGGCAGCGCATACTGCAAGAAATGGAATGGTGACGGGCGGGTAGATGCTCCCCATGCCAGGGAAAGCGATGAGAAGCAGCGCCACAAGTATCGAGAATAGCGCGCCCCCGTGCATTGTGACGCCGATAAGGAATTTCACCGGGTGCTTGCGGACGGTCTCCTTGTGGGCTGGCAACATTCCGGTTGTGAAGGCATAGATCATGCCGCGCAGAGGGCTGCCAGCCGGGGTGCTGTAGTCCTTGACAGCCGCGCCTCGCGCGGCCATATATTGCACTAAAAGGAAGATGACTGCCCAGCCAAAACAAAGGGTGGCAGCGAGGCGCTCAAAGCCCTGCATTGCGCTATTCGCCTGCTCTAAACGCAGCCGTCAGGCTTGGGTAGACCCGCAACGCGGCATGCGCCGCGTGCTGGCCCGGAGGTGAAGAGCTTATATATCTGCCGGACATTGACGTTCAGTTCCTGGCACATCGGGCGGACGGCCGGAGCAAGACCGGTCTTCTTCCAGTATTCGCGGATGAAGTTCACGACCTTCCAATGCTCTTCGGTCATCGCTTCAATCCCCTCGTCCATGGCGATCGCGCGCGCGACTGCGTCATTCCACACTTCCGGGTCGATCATGAAACCGTCTTTATCCAGCGCTATGTCTTTGTCTCCGACCTTCATCTCATTGCTCCTGAGGTAGTATTACTTCCTGCGGTCGGCGGCGATTTCAGAAACCCCGCGGATTGCAGTCTCGATGTGTTCCTTCGTGTTGAATGGGCCGACGGAGAATCGTATCGTCCCCCGCGGGGTGGTGCCATGGTGCTCATGGATCAGCGGTGCGCACTGCATCCCGGTGCGCGACTGAACACCATAGTCCACATCAAGGATGGTGCCCACGTCCGACGGGTCATATCCGGCCACAGTGATTGAGAGAGTGGCCACGCGCTTCTTCAGGTTTCGCGTGCCGTGAATCTTGACACCCTCGATTGCCGCGAGCCCCTCCTGGAGCATCCCCATCAGTTCCATTTCATGATGGTAGATGGAGTCTATCCCTTTGCCGAGGATCCACTTCAGCCCTGCCGAAAGCCCTGCTATACCTGACAGGTTGAGAGTGCCTGCTTCCAGGCAGTAGGGGTATTCCTCAAGGTGGTACGGGTCGGCGCTGCGAACTCCGGTTCCGCCGAAAATGGAGCCCTTTATCGTGGCGTTATCGGCCACACAGATCCCCCCCGTTCCGGTCGGGCCGTAGAGCCCCTTATGCCCGGTGAACGAAAGGAAGCTGATATTGCACTTCGTCATGTCTATGGGGATGACGCCAGCCGTCTGGGCACAGTCAACGGCCAGGGGCACGCCCGCCTCGGCACAAACCTTGCCAATAGCCTCGAGGTCCTGTACGACGCCGGTGACATTGGAGGCGTGGTTGATAATAACAAGTGTGGTGTTCTTCTTGATGCCCTTGCGGATTGACTCGGGATCAAGGTAGCCTTCAACATCGGGCGCGACGAATGTGGCCTCGGAGCCTGCCCTGACTTTGTGGTTCACGGGACGAATGACCGAGTTATGCTCCAGCTTGGTGGTAACGACATGGTCGCCCGGCTTGACGCAGCCGTTGATAATGAGATTCAGGCTCATCGTGGCGTTCATTGTGAACACGAGGCGGTTGGGATCCTTGACCTTGCCTGCGTCAACGATGCTCTGGTTGAAAAAATCGGACAGCCCCTTGCGGGTGCCGTGGATCATCTGCTCGGCCTTCAGGGCAAGGTCGCATCCTGTGCGCCCGGGGTTGACACCGTATTTGCTGTAGAAGTCGCGGACAGTGTCGTGGACAACATCGGGCTTGGGAAAACTGGTAGCCGCATTGTCGAGATAGATAATTCCATCCATCGAGACTCCTTGGTCGCGGAGGCCTGAATGCAGATAATAGGCCATTATGCGGCCGATTCAATTAAACCGGGCATTGTGCGGCCGCGCTGTGCGCCCAAGGCTTCAGCCAGACGCGTCAGGGAGCTTGTCTCGCGGGGTTCGTGTGTCGCAGGGAATACGTCAAGATATCCTCCGGCAATGCGATGAACCCGACCTCGTTGCCCAGGCAATCCAGGCACTGAATTCCACCCCTCCATCCGTATATCAGGCTGCAGGTGCCCGGAAACACGGGGAAGCAGGCGAAAAGCGGTGGGGCTCCGATCCATCTGCTTTGGACCGCATAGAGCGTTCTCCCTGCCGCCCCAAGGAAGAACAACACTTCAGGATTCGACCTGAATATCCAGGCACTGACGCCGTTCGCGCCTAAAAAGCAGTTGTACAGATTCTCATCAGTCTCATAGATCATCTTGTCGCGTATGAAGTCGAAGAGACGGGTATGGGCGCGCGGAGCCGGATCTCCCCACCTCCTCCCGTCTGTCACCCCTCCTTCCCAAGTAATATGGCTGTACAGCGCCACGTCTCCGATCAGCTTGTGGACGTGTGCTTCGCGCGAGATCTCGGCGACGGCCACCTCAGGTTTCCTGTAGCTGAATTTCTTTCCGTCAACTTCGAGGACTCCGGCGTTACCCCAGAAGATAAACCGCTTGCGGGACATCTCCTCCATATTCGAAGAGATCTGGAAGCTGAGGATGGATTGCGGGTCTGCATCAAACAGCCGATCGTTTTCGAAGAGAGAGAAATCCCATGCCCTATTGGCTTGAGGATTCTTCACCGTCCAGCGGCTCGTGCCAATCAATGTAACCGGGTCGGCCGAACTCATCACGACGACGGAACCGGGGAGTGGCGCAACTTCCGACTGGGAGATTCCGCCGTAGTAGCCGCATCTGAAGAAGCTCTCCCCATTCCAAACGTATAGCAAATTGAGGGAGTCGCGAAGGCGCTCGCGGAGCATATGGAACTGGGAAGCACCAGTCTTCCCCATCGGAACGCGAGCCTCGTACGTCCTGTCGCCGGTGTGGTCATCGAGAACCCGGCCGTCGGCGAACAGCATAAGAAGATGCTCGGACTCGCGTTCGAGGGAATGACACAGGAGGTTGGCAAACGGCCTGCCGGAAGCATCGAGGCCGGATTTACGGTCGTAGAAGCACAGGCTCCCAGTGAGAAGATCAACGCGCAGGATATCGTCGACGACGACGGCTATATTGACAATATTCCAGTCAATGCCGCGGCCGCCGTGCCAGAAACGGTAAAGGGGCTCGTCGGCAGGCGAAAGGAAGTCGGTAGCCAGTTGGCCGTCCGGGGCGGACTTGGTGCGGATGCCGTAGTGCGGCCCGAAGCCGAGGTCGCCCAGGTCGTACGGAGCGGGATTCATCAGCGCTCCTTTGAAGACCGCGCAGGCCCTGTTCTTCATCATCGCCTTCAGTGCCTTGCCATGTTCGTCGTTCGTGTACTGAAGGGCGACGATGTCCTCGTATCCGGGCATGACGTCCTCTACGCCCCTATAGAGAAGGCTTTCTCCGGAGTTGCAGTCTACCACGGTGAGTTGCTTCGTTGTTTTGTCCTGGAGTCCGATCGACGTTGGGGAAACCCAGTAGAAGCGGGTGTTATCCAGATTACACTCGCGCGTCAGGGCTCTGGTTCCGTCAAGTCGAAGAACATCGATGCAGTCCACTGAACGGGCGGCAATCATGTTGCCGCGGCCGAGCGCAAACCAACTGTCGACATCCGGGCCTCTCCGTACCTCCGCCTGGGCAAGCTCCACTGTCCATGTGTTCCCGTTGTCGCATCCCGCGATGACCCTCAGGCCATTCGCGACCCATTTGGTGCACCCGAGGTCGGCCAAGGACTCCTTGTGCTCAAGGATGCGGCCATCCTTGCGGTTTGCCGCGTTATAGGCCCAGACGCGGAGGGTCTTGGATGACCGCTCCTCCATAATGAACCAGTACCGGCCGTAGGACAGGCCCAAGAAGCGGTGGAAGACGTACTCGGGCCTCTGTTCGAGGGGCTTGTCCTCGCCGGAGACCAAGTCCACCTGCCCCGCAAAGAAGCAGCAGGCCAGAAAAAAGGCAAGAGCGAAGCGTGAAACCATTGGAACCTCCGAAGGCTGCAAGTGTGCTAAGGGGCGCGCTCCGCGTGTTCCGGTGGATCTGCCCGGACGGACGCAGGCAGCTTCAGGCGGCCGATATCTGTGCCGAAGGTG
>JBAZOJ010000060.1:0-15644 GCA_041648755.1 Candidatus Brocadiia bacterium | reverse complement strand
CTTTGAAATCGCCTTGCCTTTTTCCGCGAAATTAACCGGGTTCTTCGCCCCGGCGGCGTGTTCATCATGACCACGCCCAATATCGCCAACCTGAGTTCCCGGATGAAATTCCTTTTCTCCGGCTTCTATATGTTGTTCTCTCCGCTGAATGACGGCGAGGCGAATCCCATCTGCGACCATGTGAATCCCCTCCCCCTCCATTACTACAGGTATGCCCTGTCCAAGACGGGATTCCAGAACGGTTGCGTCATTACTGACCGCATCAAGACCGGCAGCGCGGCTCTGATGTGGCTGTATCCCCTTGTCTATGTCTTTTCCGCCGCGAGCCTTCTTCGCCATCGCGACCCCGGATCTCGCGAAGTCTGCCGCAAGACCTTCTCGGAATATGTCCGCCCGGACATCCTCTGCGGGCGTACGATAATCGTATCCGCATTGAAGAAAACCCCCGAGCAGGTGTAGTCTCAGCGCATGAAAAAAAGGCGGGCTCGCGCCCGCCTTTTTTAGTGTGCCGGGCATGTTCAATGACTCGGAGGTGGAAGTCCTCCGCCCAACCTGATGGAGGTGAAGGGCAAGTGACTCGCAAGGGCGGCATCGCGAGGTGTTGTCTGAAGGAAGCGATAGCAAAGCGCGAGCCCGAAAGTCCGGCTGAAGCAGGCGGGAATTGGCTTGCTGACGCTAACTTTTCACAGATAGGCTCAACCCAATCGAACCGCCGTGTACTGACCCGGACGCACGGTGGTGTGGCAGGGAAAATCCGTGAGAATCTACCTATGCCGATTGCTTCATTGTTGCGGTTCCTCAGCTACTTCTCCGCCTTCTTCTTTCCCAGCGCCTTCAGCAGCTTCCGCCCGCCCTGATCCACCGTCGCAGGCGTATTGCACAATATCACCACCGCCGCATCGCTCGATGGCAAAAAGCCCAGGAATGCACAGAATGCACCCGTGCGGCCGTTATGCCAGGTCTGGCTGAACAGACGGCGGCGAATGCTAGTTCTAACTGGCCTTGCTCGCGTCAGCCTCACCTATATCCATTCTACTCCGACAGCATCATTTGTCCCCTTGACAGTTTGCATTTCGTACTGTATGTTGTTGGCGGGAGTAACGCAACGCTTCTTTGGGCGGACACATGGGAGGAGTTGCACTCGGGTCTGGGCGGACTGCACTGTGCTACCGCTCCCAAGCGGGACAGGACATCCAAATTCAAGGAATGGTGGAGCCAATGGCGCGACTAACCCTTCTCCTGTGTGTTCTGGGTTGCCTGATGTCCTTTACTATGGCGCAGGCCGAAGAGCCTCAGCCGCAGACCCTCCTGGCAAAGGTAACGGCCATGCTCTCGTCAACCGACGAAGCGTACGTCGCCGCGCGGGAGGCCATAATGGACTACATCGTCGCCGGCGGGGATGCGGCCAAGGCGGAAATCGCGGCCTTGCCGCCCTTGGAGCGGTTTGCAGCGCTCGGGGCGGAGGCCGAACTCCGCAACGCTGAGCACTACAAAACGGTGTCCGAAGGCTTCGAGCGGGCGATCACTCTCTGGTCTCAGGGGATGGCCCGGCTGGGCACCACAATGGGGCCTAAGTTCTCACCACTGCTGTTGCCCTCCGTCGGACCGCCGAAGATCGGTAACCTTCCTCCTAACGAACCCGAACACTACTACCACCCCGACTCAGTGGTGCCGGATAACGACGCAACCCGTGCGTTCCTGATGAACACCTTGGCCGTAGGCACGCGGGCCAAGAGGAACGAAACGGGAATCATCTTGAAGCGCGTCTCGGAATACGGCGACATCCGCCGCTGGATCGCCCTCAGGTTGCTGGTCCCGCATCAGCGACAACTTGACGATGATGTATCCTCCATGTTCAAGGATGTTTGCCAGAAGACTGCAGCGATCGAGGACAAGGGATTCTTCTGGTCGGCCTCCGCGATAGCTTTCTTTGGCTCGAAAGAGCATCCGGAGTTCAACGATCTATTCGAGATGTTCGCCCTGAGGCTTCCATACGCAATTTACTGGACGTCCGAGGATAATTCCCACTATGCGAAAGGCGAGCCCGAAGTGCTCTACGCGATTCCGCCCGGCATTCCGCTGTATTGCGGAGTAAAAGGCTACATGCTGCACCCGATCGGATACTTGATCGAGATGGCAAAAGAGTACACGAAGGGGAAGGACGCGATGTATTGCGGACCAAGTCCCATTTACGCCCCCTACGGGAAGCTACCCTCGACAACGCCGAAGGGGGAGCATCCGCCCGAGGCACCGAAGCCACCCGCGCCGGATAAGCCGCCTGCCGATGGAGCGCAGCTTCCCGTCAAAGGCCTGGCCGTGGCGGCGATGATCGTGGGCGCTATGGTGTTTCAGGCCCGCAGGATCGGGCGTAGGAGTTAGCACCCCGCCCGGTCTGCTATATGCAGTTACACCTCGACAACGAAAGGGGGCGGCAATGGCCGCCCCCTTGTGCTGTGTGCCGG
The DNA here is from genome assembly GCA_041648755.1 of Candidatus Brocadiia bacterium. Classification (GTDB taxonomy): domain Bacteria; phylum Planctomycetota; class B143-G9; order B143-G9; family B143-G9; genus JBAZOJ01. The sequence goes on along the minus strand of JBAZOJ010000060.1, from coordinate 13,182 downwards.
GCATGTTCAATGACTCGGAGGTGGAAGTCCTCCGCCCAACCTGATGGAGGTGAAGGGCAAGTGATGGATGTCGCATGTGAGCCCGGGAACTTGAAGCAGGCGGGAATAGGCTTGCTGACCCTCGCTGTTCACGAATAAGCTCAACCCAACCGAACCCGCCATGTACGGACCCGTACGCACGGTGGTGTGGCAGGGATAATCCGCGAGGATTTACCTATGCCGATTAAAGAAATGAGACCGCTCGTACGACGTTGTCCGTGGACAGACCGCTGTGGGGACCGTGGTCTGCGCGACGGACTTGCTGCAACATGGGTATGGTCGATGGCGCTTGGACGAGCATGTTTACTGCGTTGTCCATTGAAAGAACAGCAGCATAGTCGGCTGACATACTGAACAAAGCGCGCCGGTTGGGCGATGAGCCGAATTTGTCCGCGCAACATTCTGGCTCCTTGAAAAACTTCCACCACCGTGCTATAATTCTTAGCCTCAATTGGATCTGTTCACCGGGTAGAGGGCATCGCAGAACGTTCAAAGTGGCTGTTTATCCGCATTCCGATGGGGATCCAGTCGCTGTGACGAATAGACCTGACGCATCTGTAAGCGTCTTTTCAGGCGAGTTGTGCTCTGATTAGTGGCGCAAGTGGGCGGATGCTTTTACGGGAGCTTGTCATGGCCATACTTCGTAACAGGATAAGAGCGGCTATCTTCAGTTACATCATCCTCGCGGCGATAGTCGCGATTGTCTCGTACTTCACATGGTTTTGTAAGCCACTTAAGGCGATACCGCCGCCGCCTTCGGGCTACCTTACCGAGCCGCCCATCGTTACTGACCGAACCAGGCGTCCCGCGTGGAAGACCGAGTACCCGACCGCCGCGATTCGCACCGTGACTGAAAGCGGTCCGACCGCTGGAGGTGGCAAATGACCAAATGCTTTGCGCTCTTTCTTTCCTCTCTTCTTTTGTGCGCAGTCCTGACCGCCTCCGCCGAGGACAAGCCCGTGTTTCCGCCTCTGCATAGTTGGACCGAGATCGAGGATATGACAGACAAGGTCATCGAGTGGAACGTCCCGGTGGGCAAGATCGAGACATACTTGTTGCTCGACCCCATCCCGCCCCTGCCCGAGCCCGGGCCGGTCTGCAAGGCGCCGCCGGAGCTCGACTCCTTTGCCGACGGAACGGGCATTCCGGTACAACTCGGCATCGGCAAGGAGCCGCCGAAGCCGGGGATCGACTATTTGATCGGGACGAGGAAGACCGCGGAGAATCTGTCATGGGAAATGGTAAGCAAGAGGGTATGTGCAGTCAAGGATCGCCCTAAGTGCCGCTCAGCCAGCCCAGCACAAGGAGATGCAGTCTTCCTGACTCCGGAGGCAAGGAAGGCGTTCGAATCGCGCAGGCGTGAGTTCTGGCGAGTTGGGGGAAACGATGTAATCTGCGTCGGGCCGGGGCATTTCTATGTCGTCCTGATGCAGAACGATAACCATTACGGCATCCGCAAAACTCGCTCCGTCTATGACCTCCTTCTAAGTGCCGATGGGGCGATTAAGACGAAGGAGATTTCGGGTCTTACCGATTGCGACTTCATCGAGGCATTCCAGTGGCGCGAAGGCTGCGACAAGGGAGGAGCCGCGGTGTTCCTCGACGACAAGGGGGGACTTCGGATCCTAAATGCTGACGGCACCGTCACCGGGCAGCCATTCTGTTTCAAGCCTACAATGGGTACTGACGTCTGGAACCCGCCACGTGACTTCTGGGGTGGGACCGATGCAATTGCCTTTCCAACGCTTGCGGTATTCGAGCGCAACTACGGGATCCCGCGAAGCAGCATCGTCCCCCTGATGATTGACCCCGAGGGCGGCTTCACAAGGCCCGAGTACAGGAAGTGGGAGATTGAGGCTCCGCTCAGGCCGGATGTCCCACGAAGCCGCGTCGTGTTGCAGGACCTGGCGACAGGAGAGGTGTTCCTCGACCACGAAGGAATCTTCGATCTCTGGCCGACAGGGCCCAGCGCCTTCATGTACCCAATGGTGGCATCAAAAGGCGAGTGGAACTTCGCGGTCATCGGCCGGAAGGGCTTCGTCAGGCTAATCCCATATTCCTGTGTCTTCCCTGAAGGTGAGTACTACGCCGAGTCCCGAGAGGAGTATGTCCTCAGTGTTTCCCCCGGGTGCATTTCCGCGGTTCTTCGCCTTGCCGGGCTCCACAGGCGTATTCTGCTCAACCGGAAGCACGATCTCGCGACGTTTCGCTCTATCGGAGAAGACAGCTTGGGAGTTTCCGAGGCTTTCGAGTATCAGGGCAAACGTGTTCGCCAAGTCTGGAAGTATAACATCAGGAAGGGCGTCTTCGAGTTCACGTTCACCGTCCAAGACGTCTTTCAGCCGGATGCCGGGCAATGTGCGCTTGGGCTCTACGACGGCTACACCGTGGTCCTTCACACAGGTCAGAAGTACGGCAGAATCAGCCTAAGGAGGGCGGAATGAAACGTGCATTCTTCCTGGTTTGCTGCATTCTCGTATTCGGCTACGTATCCACCAGTCTCGTAGCAGAGCAGCGTGTCAACGGCATTATGAATGCTCCGCTGCATATGCAAAACTATGACCGGAATAAGCTTCACCAAGGCATTGACGTCTTCTGGTCGTTTGCGCCGTCTCCCTGGCCAAGTCCGAGCGGCAGTGCCTCGGTTCTCGTACTACCGCCTCGGCCGGAGCTTTCCGAACGCCCATATCTCCTTGCCTACTCGGATGGTGCTATGTTGCTTAATGCGGAAGCTTTCTGTACATCGTCGTTCAACAACCCGATCAATGCCGGAGCGGATATGTGCATCAATCCGCGATCGACGGTGACAGTCATTGGCTCGCAGACGGTTTACTGTGTTCTTGAGGATCCTCAGTACATGTTCGGGGCAGGCCATTGCGACTGGGATCTTGGCGCAGAGACAGATACATTCGTGTTTGGGGAAAGAACCTTTCTCAGTGCGAAGGAGAATTCGAAATTGGCTGGGCTTCAGGCAAATGTGCGTGATGCCTACCTTTATTGGTACGCTTCGGCACGAGCCACTGCCTGCTGGAATTCTCTTCCTTCGGGTGCTTATGTGACCTATGGCTCGAAGATCCTGGTCCCTGGAATAAACGCTGGGGACAAGATCGCCATCATGGGCGACTGGTGGGGTGGCACAAGTGCGCAAGATCACCTGCATTTCCACATGAGGATGTATTGCATAAACGGAGGGGAAATCGAGAACATCGGCGCAGGAAACCAGCTTGCGTATTATTTGCACTCGATCTTCACGTCGAATCTCGCTCCTTCTCCCAACATTTCGATCGGGAGATTCCTGATACGGGAGAACTGGCGCGACTGGGTATGCGGAGTTACCCCTGAGGCATTTGCCGGCGGCACTCCCTGTATGTCCAGCGGAGCCCCCTCCTGGACTCCTGCGGGTGGGACTGTCTGGGACCAGTATGTTGCGCTTGGCGACGCCACGCCTACGCCATCTCTCGGATTCCCGGGTCCGAGTCCCCTTGTTGTCGTTTATCGAGACGTGGATTTCCTCGAAGATGCGGCGCGGGTACAGGGGTACAAGTTCACTGATTTTGACCGGATCGAGCTCTGGATTAACCGGATTGACCGGGTGCAGGTCACCCCCTCTGGAATGGCTGAGACATGCGCGCCATCAAAGGTGAATATGGTGCACGCAACCCCGTACAAGACCCCAGTCGTGCTCTGGACCGATCGCTCCTACGGAGTTACCTTCCCACCCTATATGCCCACCAACACGAACATCATAGCTCCCAATGGGCTCAACGGAGACTATGGCTATGTCTTCGAGATGGATACGACTGATGGCAGCTACTTGGGAGGCACCCCTTCTTCGTGGCAGAACAACCCGTACACGGTGGAGGGCGGATATTCAGAGAGGTTCGGAGCGTATTGGATTCTGACAAATCTTCACGGCCAATACAGCCCCTGTCACGAGTTTCGCTTCGACAGCCGCGACCGGTACCATTGCTGGAACTCCAATGTCCATCTCGCTTACACGCCCGTTCCGGCTGCGGGAGTTGCCTGGTGGCTCCCGCCGAAGCATGAAATGAGGGTCTTTCCCACGCAATATAGCAATAGCGGGGCGCCACCTCGTGTTCCTGCATCTCCTACTAATAACATGGCTTACCATCCCGACTACGCCTACTTCCCTGATGGACGTTACAATGTCGAGACAAAGTACTTCCAACTCAGAGGAGAAGACCGTTCCCACGAGACCGCTGACTTCTACGTCGACAACTTCAAGCCGTTTGTGAAGTACGTCTCCGTGCAGCAGCAGCAGTTGAATTGGGACCGGTCGTCCGCTTGGCTCGACCCGGATGTGGAAGGCGACTGGCTTCCACTTACGAGCACCAGTACGGTGGAGTTCACTCCGTACTCCGGCTCGACAAAGAAGTATCGCTCTGAGTACCTTGCATATCTTGCCTACTGGAAGGTCAAGCCTGGGACAGGTGCGGAGGCCGGCCAGGACGCCTTCATAGAACTCAACACGCACAACTCGCAAGGCGACAGGTCTTCGCCATATCTCAACTGGACTGCCTCTGGGCGTTCGCCTGCAGACTGCACAGCCAAGAAATGGGTCCACGGCCGGAAGCCGCTCTATATCGAACTCGAGTTCAGCGAGGCGATAGACGAAACCACATTCTGCTTCGATCTCGAGGATAGGTTTGGGAATTTCCGGCAAATGATCGCGCCTGGGCAGCAACCCACCCACCAGATTCCCTCGACTGTGACAAATGACTCGGAGATCTTCGAGTACTTCGACCTATCTGATGATTGTGAACTTGGGTGGTGCTTCAAACGCGGCAGCGGGAACAAGATTGTCTTCCTCAAGATCCCCGCTCTCAGGCTGTACTTGAGATACGACACGAACACGCAGCGGTATGAGCAAAGCGCTTTGTTCGATTCCGCCGAACGGCGAATGTTCATCTACGCAAAGGACGAAACCGGTACCCCCCTGGCCTGTCTGGAACCGACTCTCACCGATCCCCCTCGGTCTGATCCCCCTACGCCCCGTGACGTTTCCTGTGATTGCGATGAGGTGATCTGCAGGAACTACGCAGGCGTGTTCAACTCCGCAAGTGGCGACGGGTGGATCCATCGGTTGAGCATAGACACCGTTACCGAAGCCAGAGTCTGGAAGCATCGCTCCGAGCAGAACAACTGGGATGCCGTCGCGGCTCAGATCGGCAAACTGGAAAGGAACGAGGAATATATTAATATTCAGAACTGGCATCAGGCTTTCGACGGAGGCGAAGTCTGGACAGAGGACTGGGATCCCAAACGTAGCATCCAAAGGCAGTCCCTTGACGGAACCTGGATTGCGGACTCTGCAGGAAGCCGGGAGACGAGGACGATAATCGGCTCTCTCGTCGTTGATGACCGCATCGATGCCAATTTCCCGAGAATAATGGCCGGCAGGGCAGTATCTGTGGAACATCTTCTGTATGGGGTCGTAATCTTCGTAGAGAGCTACACGGTAGATTCCATCGGCAACAAGGATGCAGCATTTGCGTGTCTCCGCAGGCCAGAGACTCCTCCGGAGAGCACGCAGCCTCCCACCACATTGCCGGTCACGTTCAGGACATATCCTCCTTCAGAATCGCTCCCGTACCGGACCACAAGCGCACCTGTATCCACTCCTGCTAGTCTCGATCCTCCGCCTACACCGGAAAGTACCTTGACGTATGTGCCTCCTCCGACGCCCACTCCTTCTCTGTCACTTGAAGGCCTTCGAGGCGGCGGAGAGGAAGGTGAGGACAACCCGACCGATTGATGCCATTTTGAGCCTGCAAAGCGTGAGAGGGGGCTCGAATGAGCCCCCTTTTCTTCTCCGGGCATTTCTTCGTCATGGAGCGATTGCGCCAATGATTCGGCGGACAGGCTCGCGCGGGCGAAGAGTCCGAAAGGCCTCGATTATGCACTCGTTATCTGCAACGCTGCACGACTACTTCGCCATTGTTCTGCTCAACCGGATTCACCGTGCGAGCGCTTCCATCGAAGCGCTTACTTTTCCCTCACCTCGATGTGGATCAGCTTGCCGTCGCGGAGGACGATCAGATCGAGCCCGCCTTCGGGGTTGAAGCAGGCGAGAGTGGGGCGCTTGCCCCACAACAGCGGGTCTTCCATCGGCCCGCCCATAATGTGGACGTTCGGATCGGGGATGACCGCATGCTCGATCAACGGCTGCGACGCGATCACTTTCCCCAACGGGTCGGTTGTCCTGCCCTCCATCGCCACAAAGTTCCCGCCCCCCGCGGGCAGGACGAGCGCAGCCAGCTTCCCGTCGTCCGACAGGTACAACCTCCAGTTTTTCTTGCTCAGCCGCTCGCATTCGAAGCTCTTTTCTGCCTCTCCGCCGCGAATGAGCATGGCCTGTTTGCCCAATTGCGCGATGTAGCAGAGGCGACCGGCCGCATCATACTTCAGGTCTGAGACGAAATCATAGACCTTCTGGGGAACATCGTTTTCGACGACATGGCCTCTGGTGCCTTTCGCCTCTTCTTTGGTGGTGAATGCGACCGTCTCGGTCGCGCTGAAAGCGAATTCCGAATCGCTCCCCCACGTTCCGAAGGCATTGGCAGTCACTGTCTTCCAGACAGTGCCGTTGACGTGACAAACGCTCTCGTCCGCACTCGCGGAGATCCAGGCAACGGTCTTTCCGCTCGGGCTGAATCTCGGCTGGCTGCAGAACATATAAGGGCCGGATCTCTCCCCATCCACCACAACGTAAGCCTCTCCGAACCGGCTGTATCCAACCACATATGCCGTGCGCCTTCCGTCCTCGCTGAAGCGCACATACTCGTACGGGCCTGCCATCAGAATACCCGTATCAGCGACTTCAGTGCCGTCAATCACGATCCGCATCAGAACCATTCCATTGGCTGCTGTCTGCCCGTCCTTCCCAATTTGCGCTACAAAGGCGTAACGGCTGCCATCAGGGCTGAATCCGAATCGTTGGCATTGCTTGAACCCCTCAACTCTCTTTCCGTCAACGAAGAACGCATCATCTCTGAGAGGATCTCCGCCAGGTTCATTTGGCAATGGCACGAGGACCGCGTAGCGCTTTCCATCTCCGCTGAGATGCAGCTCGCTTATCTTGTCGTACTTGTCCTTCTCTTCTCCGCCGACCACGGCGAACTGCTTCCCTCCATCTATGGCTACATAGGCCAGAGTACTGCTGTCTCTGCTGTACACCAGGGACTCTGGCACTATCTCGTCGTACCGCTTGCCGATCTTTCGATTCTCGACCACCGCGCTCTTTCCTTTTTCCGTTACGATGTACGCCAATTTCGCGCCATCCGGCGAGAATTGCGGCCGACGGATCTTCTCATAGTCCTGCTCGGGGCCCCCATCCCTCAAAACGCGACAGCTTTCGATCGTCTTCTCGATCAACGCCACATGCCGATGGTTACGGCTGACGACGACAGAGTCTTCTGTGGTTTTCTCCGGATCGAGCCAGCATACGCCGGTCTCTCTGAGTGAAAGCCCGGCTCCCGGCTCTTCGGCCCGGCACAGCCCCCAACAAACCGAGAGACACAACAGCATCAGGAAAAGCCGAGACATATGCCTGCTCCATCCCGCCTTAGGCGAATGCTGAACCTTCTTTCACTTGGTTGTTACTTCCACCCGCACTATCTTCCCGTCTCGGATCACTATCAGGTCAAGGCTTCCGTCGGAATCGAGCGCCGCAAGGGTGGGCTTCATCTTCTCAGCGGAAAACGCTCGTTCCTTTTGCGTCATCTTCATCTTCCTTCAGCAGGATGATAGCCGCGGCTTTCGCCGGAACTCTCTCCGTGATATCGCCGGGGGCTCGGTACGCGAACCGTTCAGCACCACAATATCTCCAGAGCGGAAGGAAGTTCAAACGCAAAGTCCTCGCCGTCGTCCGAGATGCGCAGCCGCAAGGCTCTCAGGTTGCACTTGCTGCAATCTGCTGTGGTTGCCTCTTGGCTGGCGCGGAAGAACCTGGCCTTTTATCCGGCATCCGCCAGATGGCAGGCCACCTGAAAACCCGTCTGACCGAAGAGCTGCAAGCTCACGCATGAAGAATACCATAGGTTTCCGGTGGTCAACGGAAAACATCCCGGAGTCCGCGTTGTTGGCAGGACTGAATATGCAACCGATTGATAACTGGCGGGTCGCCCGCCCGTTTTTTCTTGACGTCGCTTTCCCCAATGATAAGCTGATTGTGCTTCGGGGGTTCCCACATCTTGATTGTCACGCTTCAACAAGGCTTCCCGCGGTTCGGACATGGCTTACGGCGCGGAATTGGATATGGTCTTCAGGCGCGAGCCCGAAAGTCCGGCTGAAGAAGAATGGTTGATGGAGGTCGTATGTGAGCCTGAGAACCTGAAGAAGGCGAGAACAGGCTTGCTGACCCTCGCTGTTCACGAATAAGCTCAACCCAACCGAACCCGCCATGTACAGACCCGTACGCACGGTGGTGTGGCAGGGATAATCCGCGAGGATTTACCTATGCCGATTTGCGCTCGCAGCTTCTACTTATCGAATTCGTCAAGGACCGCGAAGTAATCGTCGGTCAGCTTCTTCATCTGGCCCACGCCCTCTTCAAGCGAGACCGCGACGATCTTCGTGCCGCGCAATGCAACCATCTTGCCGAAATCGCCCTTCAGGGCGAGGTCGCAGGCGGCCAATCCAAGGCGGGTTCCGAGGATACGGTCGAACGCGGAAGGCGGGCCGCCCCTCTGGAGATGCCCGAGTACTACGTGGCGTGCCTCGAACCCGGTGCGCTTTTCAATTTCCTTGGCCAGAGCCGGGGCGATGCCGCCCAGCTTCACGTTGCCGAAGTCATCCTTTTCCGCGCTTGCCGTGAAGTTGTCGCCAGCCTTGAGTGTAGCACCTTCCGCAACGGCGACCAGGTTGTACAGCTTTCCGCGCGCGCGGTTTCTCTTTATCGTGGCCACGATGTCGTCGATGGAAAAGGGCCGCTCGGGCACGAGGGTGACGTCAGCGCCGCCCGCTATGCCTGATGCTGCCGCGATCCAGCCGGCGTGGCGTCCCATGATCTCCACGACCATTACTCGCCGGTGCGCCTTCGCGGTGCTGGTCAGGTTGTCCAGCGCCTCCATCGCGCGGTTGACGGCGGTGTCGAAGCCGAATGTATAGTCGGTGGCCGAGAGGTCGTTGTCGATGGTCTTGGGAACGCCCACAACCTTGAATCCGTGGCCCTTGTAAAGCTTGTTGGCGGCCCCGAGCGTGTCATCGCCGCCGACGGCGATAAACGCGTCGAGTTCGAACCGCGCGAAGTTGTCGAGGATGTTCTTGACCTTGGTCGGATCCTTGAACGGGTTGGTGCGGCTCGAGCCCAGGATTGTTCCGCCCTCGCCCACAACGCCGTCGGTAATCCGGGGGTCGAGCATCTCGGTGTTGCCCTCGATGATGCCCTTCCAGCCTTCGAGGAACCCGACTACGGAGACTCCGTTGTTTGCGGCCTTCCGAACCACGGCGCGAATGACGGCATTAAGGCCGGGGGCGTCGCCGCCTCCGGTGAGAATCCCTATTTTCTTCATCGGTTCCTCTCCAAACGGGTGTTACTGCTCTATCGGATACCTTGGTCCCTGGAACTCATCGGATTCCTGCGAAATCGGCGCGGATACCTTCCGGGTCGGGCGTTCCTGGTGGACCACTGCCGGGCGGATTTCGAGTTCGAGGCTCGTGGTGAATTTTGCCTCGAGCGGCAGTGACTGTTCGAAGTGGGTGCGGATGCGCGCGATAATCTGCTCGACTCGCCTTGGGATATCGGGTTGCTCCTCGAGTTCGAGGCGGATAAAGCAATGTATGTGCAACTGCTTGCCGGGGGGAACGCGCAGTTTCAGCCTTATTCCGTGGATGTCGTTTTCGCTCTCCACGGTCCTGCACAGGCTTGCCGCGATCGAGTCGAGGTTCACGAGGACCTCGTTCTCGCCCGTGGAATAGCGAACCATTCGCTCTGCTGGCGGGGTGGCGAGATACATCAGGGCGACGATCATCTCGGCAAGGGCGATTATGCCGAGGAAGACGACTATCACAAGGGGATTGTCGTCAAGATACTTCGCCAGCTTGTACAGCGCGGCGCTTTCCCAGCTATCCGACTTGGCTCCAGCCGCAATGCCGTTGTCCTGCAACAGCAAGTACATCAGAGCCACGGTCAGCAGCGAAAGAAAGAAATAGAACAAAAACCTTGGCCACCGGGAATACATACGCCCCCCTTTACAGGTGGAAGTTGGCGTCTATGTAATTGGTGTCGTAATCGCCGCTCAGGAAGTTGGCGTTGTCCATTACCGTCTTGAAGAACGGAATCGTGGTCTTGACGCCCTCGATGATATACTCATCCAGCGCGGAACGCATACACGCGACCGCCTCTTCCCTGGTATCGGCGTGGACAACCAGTTTCGCAAGCAGCGAATCGTAATTGGTCGGAATAGTATAACCTGAAAAGATGTGAGTATCAACTCTCACATCGGGGCTCATCGGTGCGGAGTGAAGAGTGATACGTCCCGGAGACGGGGCGAAGTTGCTGATGGGGTCTTCGGCGTTGATTCGGCACTCGATCGCGTGGCCGCTGAGGACGATATCCTCCTGCCTGAATACGAGTGGTTCGCCCGATGCGATACGGATCTGCTGTTCGACGATGTCCAGCCCGCTTCTCAACTCGGTGACAGGGTGCTCCACCTGGATGCGCGTGTTCACCTCGATGAAATAGTAACGCTCCTCGTCGAGGTCGTACAGGAACTCGACAGTACCGGCGTTCGTGTAGTTTGCAGCCTTCATCAGCCTGATGGCGTCCGCGCAAAGGTCTCTGCGAATGCTATCGGTAATGACGATGGAGGGCGATTCCTCGAGCAGCTTCTGGTGCCTGCGCTGAATTGTGCAGTCGCGCTCACCGAGATGGATGACATTGCCGTGCTCATCGCACAGGATCTGCACTTCAATATGCCTTGCGCGGGAGATGTACTTTTCGATGTAAACGGAAGGGTCGCCGAAACTGGTCTCGGCCTCGCGCCGGGCGGCCGCGAGGAACTGGAGCAGGCTCGCATCGTTGCGGGCCATACGCATTCCGCGTCCGCCGCCTCCGGCTGCCGCCTTGATCATAACCGGGTAGCCGATTTCCTTGGCGACCTCCAGTGCTTTCTTGTCTTCTTCCAGCACGGAGCTGGAGCCCGGCACTATGGGAACGCCGAGCTTTAAGGCCAGTTCTCTTGCAGCGGCCTTGTTGCCCAGCAGCTTCATCGCCTCAGCGGACGGGCCAATGAAGTCGATCTGGCACCGACGGCAGATGTCGGCGAAGTGCGGGTTCTCGGCGAGGAAGCCGTATCCGGGGTGAATGGCATCGACATCGCAGACTACCGCGGCGCTGATGATATTGGGGATATTCAGATAGCTCTTGGACGGCTGCGGCGGGCCGATGCAGATGGACTTGTCCGCGTATTTCAGCGGCAGGGAATCCTTGTCGGCTTCGCTGTAAACGGCAACCGTGCCGATGCCCAGGCGCCGACACGTGCGTATGACGCGTAGCGCGATCTCACCTCTGTTTGCGATAAGAATCCGTGAAAACATCTGCTAATCCGGCTTCACGAGGAACAGCACCTGGCCGTATTCGACCGTTTGCCCGTTCTCTACGCATATTTTGGTTATGGTTCCGCGGCATTCGGCCTTGAGCTCGTTCATTACCTTCATCGCCTCTACGATGCAGACCACGGTCTCCGCTTCGACATGCGAGCCGTTCTGTATGTAAACTTTGGCATCCGGTGCGGGTGCGCGATAGAAAGTACCGACAATCGGAGATTTGATAGGGACGAATCCGTTGGCCTCGTCCTTGGCCTTTGCGGCTGCGTCTTCGGAAGGCTTTGCGGTCGTGCCGCCGGAGTGCTCCGGCAGTTGAATATCGAGCGCGGGAACAGTGCGGAACTGAGGCACGGCAACGCTCTTGACCAGTCTGATCCTGAAATCCTGTTCCTCAAGCTCCAGTTCGCTCAGGTGGTTTTCGTTCATCAGGGAAATCAACCTTCGAACCCTGAGGATGGTCGATCCGGTCTTTTTCGTGGTTTCCTCGGCCATATGGCTCCTTTACAGCAAAACAGGTTCAAAAGCGGGGTTCGCGGGGGAAATGCGTCAGGATGCGGCAACCCTTTTCGGTAACCAGCGCCATATCTTCCACCCGGATTCCTCCGATCCCCGGCAGGTATATTCCCGCCTCGATGGTGACGATCATTCCCGGTGTGGCGATTTCGGTAGAACGCGAATTCAGACGCGGCGCTTCGTGTATTTCGATTCCAACTCCATGGCCAAGGCCATGGCCGAATTTGTCTCCGTAACCCTTGTCACGTATGTAATCGCGCGCGACCGCGTCCACGTCTTTCAGCGGAACGCCGGGCTTCAGGGCCTTTGCTGCGCGCTTGTCGGCCTCCATCACGATGTCGTATATCTGCTCGATGACAGGCGGGACATTGCCAATGAAGAAGACGCGCGTGCAGTCGGAGCAGTAGAAATCCTTGCGGGCGCCCCAGTCGAACAGGACGAGGGCGTTCTTGCCCAGCTTTGCGTCCCCCGGCCGTGCGTGCGGAAGGCTGGACTTGGCGTCGAACGCGACTATCGGCGGGAAGCTGACATCCTGAGCGCCTGCCTTCGACAGGTTGTAGCGCAGTTCGCGGGCGATGGTGGTCTCTGTGACATTCCTTTTCAGCTTCGGCAGTGTCGCGTTGAGCGCGTCTTCGGCCACGGCTATTGCCGCTTCGATCATCTTGACCTCGGCGGGTGATTTCAGCACACGCAACTTCTGCACGATGCCTTCAGCCGGAATGATCCTGGTCTTCGGGAATTTCAGAAGCATCCTGCCGTGCATTGCGCAGTTCATGACATCGGGCTCGAAGCCGAGCTTCTTGACGCCCATGTCGGCGGCCAGCTTGGCGGCATCCTCGAACATGTCGGTGCGATAGGTGAATACCTTAACGCCCTTGGCCGTCTGTTCGGCCTCCTCGGTGTAGCGGGAGTCGGTGATCAGGTACGCGGCCTCGCTGCCGATGAGAAGGAAGGAATCCTCACCCGCAAAGCCTGTAAGGTAATGGACATTGGGAACGCTCGACACAAAGAGCGCGTCGATTCCGAAGCCCTTGAACGAATCCCGCAGGCTCAAGGGCTTCG
>JBAZOJ010000059.1:0-15659 GCA_041648755.1 Candidatus Brocadiia bacterium | reverse complement strand
TTCTCCGCGTCATTGGCCATTCCCGCGAGCCCGGCCAGAATCGAGTACCCCTGCTGCAGCGTAAAGTACTTGCCGATGCCCTGCACGAACTCCTTGGGGAATTCCACAGCCTCAACCCCGGATAGCGCCTTCTCGAGCGGACCAAGCGCCTGTTCGTGCTCGCCTGCCCTGATCTTGATCAGGCCGGCGTTGAAGAGGTGATTGAACATCGCATAGGGAACCTGCACCTCGAAGAAGTACAGCTTGACCTGCTCGGCGTACTTCGGCGCGGTCGCTTCCCAGAACTTGGTTTCCCGTTCGATCTCCACTTCCCTGGCGTACTTGGCCAGGTCATCTTCGATGCGCTTGGCTGCGCCCTTCATATCGCCCTTGTTGACAAGAAGTTGCACCATCTGGGTGCGCCAGTTCATCAGGCTGAGCAATTCCTGCGGGTAGTGGCCTTCCCTCAGATAGAAGGCTGCCGCAAGGTCCACCACGGAAGACATCAGAGTCTCATTCTGCTTGGATTGCGCCACGCCGCTGAGCACGCCAAGTGCTGCGCTGACGTCGAGCGAGTTCATGGTCAACAGCCGCGGCTTGAGATGGGCGATGGTCTTGTCATCGGCACCGTAGAAATGATAGGTCAATGCGATGTAGTAATTCAGCCGGGAGTTTTCGGGTGCGAGCGGATACACATCGGCCAGAACCTGCAGCGTGCCGGGCAGGTTCATCATTCCTTCCTCGATCGCCATCATATTCCCGTCGGGGATGACCTTCAGGCTGCGCAGGATCACCTCGGCGTCGGCGACCTGGTCCGCCTTTTTGAAGGCGGCGACAAGATAGCACAGCGCGAGGCCGTTTGTGAGGTTCTTTTCGCAATAGGCCTTGTATTCGCTCACGGCAACGGAAGGCTCGACGGCCGCAAGCTTCTGCACCAGGTCGGCAAATTCCACAATTGCCGGGTTCGCGGCGTATTTTTCAGCCAGCTTTTCCGGCCCCGGAACGATCTCGATGGTCTCGGCAAGAGCCGTTGCGGACAGGAGCGCGAAGCTCAACAGGAATGCCGCAGCAAGTAAAGAAAGGGCGAAACGCGGGTGTACCTTGTTCATCAGTTGCCTCCGTCTGGAATGTGTTCTGATACCTGTATGTTACCCCATTCGACGACAACCAGGCCCCTTTGGCTCGAAAATACTCCCTTGCTCCCATGCATGCGGAAGGAGAATCCCCGTAAAGCGGCCGTTTGCCGCTGAAGCAGGCACAAGCCACAAGGAATTCGAGACCCCGGGACGCCGGATTTTCATTGAAGAACCGGGCTATTGCTGGTATCATTCACCAAGAACCAACACTCAGCACCCAAAAGGGAGTGACTATGAGAAGAACGGTTGTCATTCTGGGCGTGGCTTTCCTCGCCATGTTATCCATCGCCTGTGCCGGCAGCGGCTCGACCGGCAGCCTCGTCATCAATGCTCCTGCGAGCCTTATCGCCACATATGTAAGCGAAACGCAGGTCAACCTGTCTTGGGAGAAAGTGCCCTTCGCGGTGAATTACCGGATCTACCGGTACGCCTCGTCGTACGAAGGCCCCGAGCTTGTCAGGACCGTTGACAAGCTGCTGCTGGATTCCACGGATGACCACGCTTTCGAGCCCGGCGTTGAGTACACTTGGGGCATCACGGCATCCAACGGCGTGGCGGAGTCCCTTATCACGCTGAGCGAGCCTCTCACCCCGGTTCCGTCCCTGGATCCTCCGAATTGGGTTGATGCCTGGGTAGTAAGTGAAGACCAGGTCGACTTCGAATGGGGCACCGTGGAAGATGCGGTAGAATATCGCCTTTTCCGGTTCCGTGCCGGTGACGATACCCCGGAGTGGACTTTGACAGTCAACTCGGATACCGATTACTATTCTGATGTGTTCGAATTCGATTCCAACGTGCAGTATCGCTACGCCGTGGCCACCATCGTCGGCACGCACACTTCAGACCCGACCTACAGCGTATGGCTGACCCCCTACATTCGCATTTACGCCTTGGCCGTTGCGGCCGGGAACGCCCATTCGATGGCCCTTGACGACGCAGGCAAGGTCTGGGCCTGGGGCGCCAACTACGTTGGGCAGTTGGGCGATGGCACTACATTCGAAAGGAACAACCCTGCGATTATCACGGCCCTTCCGGTCATTCATTCAATAGCCACGAGCCTTGAAACCTCTTTCGCCGTTGACACGTTAGGAAATGTCTGGGCATGGGGCTCGGGCGATTACGGTCTGCTGGCAAACGACACAAACAGTGGATACCGCGAAATCCCGGCCGTTATCGCCGGACTGCCTCCGATCGCGCAGATCTCCGCCGGTGAATACCATGTGCTGGCGCTGGACGTTTTTGGAGTTGTCTGGGGTTGGGGCTACAATTCGGCTGGCGAGACGGGCGGCGACAACTGGTACACCCCTGTTCCTGACCAGGTTGCAGGCCTCCCTACAAACATCCGGGCTATTTCGGCGGGTGGATTCCACTCGCTTGCGCTTGACACTCTGGGGCACGTCTGGGGCTGGGGCTCGAATAACAGTGGCGAACTTGGAAACGTCCTGGTCGCGTCAACGCCCACCGCTATGGAGAACCCTGACCTGGTGGACATCAACTGGATATCCGCAGGCAGAATGCACAGCCTCGCGGTAGATGATGGCGGATTCCTCTTTACCTGGGGAATGGGCGGCCTTCTGGGCAACAGCCCATGGGGCGTTGACTGGAGCGCTGCGGTTCCCACCCCTCAAGCCCTGCAGAGTCCCGATGACCTGATCGGCCTCTCCACATACTACGACTTCTCGTATGCCCTGCAAAATGGCGGTCATGTCTGGACATGGGGAAGAATCGAATACGGCAGCTTAGGAACGGGCACCACCAACAGCGAGACCAATCCGGTTGAGTTGACGGGGCTTCCGCCAGTCGTTTCCGTCGCAGCCGGGCAGTATCACACCCTTGCCATAGATAATCAGGGCCGGGTATGGGGCTGGGGCAACGCGGGCAACGGCCGTCTTACTTCAGCGGAAACCGGCGCCTATGCTCTCACTCCGATTCTGATGCTCTGGTCTCAGCCGGAATAATCCGGTACGCATAGCCTAATCGAAAAGGGCGGCC
This sequence comes from Candidatus Brocadiia bacterium, assembly GCA_041648755.1. Taxonomy (GTDB): domain Bacteria; phylum Planctomycetota; class B143-G9; order B143-G9; family B143-G9; genus JBAZOJ01. Next base: position 12,552 of record JBAZOJ010000059.1, on the reverse strand, counting down.
TGTGGCCGCCCTTTTTTTGCTGCTGAGTCGCCCTACTAAGCCGCCGAGCGTTGGGGTAATACACGGCACGGTCGGCAGGTGAGATTGTCTTCAGACTCCGCCGAAGCGGAGATCACTTCGACCTGCCTGTGCAGTTGCGTCTCAATACAGGCCCGACCGTATTCTCGAAATCCGCACGTATTTCGAGCAAATCAGAGCTGGCGCAGACCCGGTACCGCCCACTCAGAAAACGAGAAGACCTTGGGGAGTAAGACTGCAACTGGCAGGCAGTTGCGAGATGTGTCACAGACCGCCTACTTTACGATATCCATCACATAGCACTCGCTGTCGAGGAATGTCGGGATATACAGGCGGTCATTGGCGTAGAAAGCGTGACCCGGCATAGGATCCTTTATAATGGCTACTTCCACTTCTTGTTTGGTGCGCGAGAAGACGAGGATTGCCCTTGTTCCATCGGCGGCCTTGACTCCGGCGGTAAGACCGTCTGGGCTGACAGCGTTGAAAAGAACCTCTGCTTTGGGCAAGGAGTTGTCGGAAAGCGCCATTACCTTCCCAACCCGGAAGTCAGCAAGGAAGTACTTACCAGCAACCGTCAAGAACCTGGCACAACCGAATCCGGATCCGCAGAGGTCATTGGATTTGTTTTTCTCGCACCAGGAAGCGAGAGGAATGTCCTCCTGCGGTTCTTTGTTACCTCGCAACATGGACACGAAGGAGAAATTGCCCACAATCCGAAGACCGGTGATTCCGACGCCCTCGAATGCGACGGGGCACAACCACTTGGCGTCGTCGCCGCACTCCTGAGTCTCCCCGTCGAAGAACCACCAGAAAGGCCCCTTGGTGCTGTAAGAGGAGTCCCCGAGCAGTGTAGGTACACCAGTCTCGTCCCAGACCATGTCTGTGTAGAAGGACTCCGGGATCTTGATATCCTTCTTGGTGAGATCTTTGATCTTCCCGGCTACAATCGAGCATACTCTCAGTTCGGAAATACCGGCATCGGTATCAAGAACATATGCGAATTGCCGAGACCCGCAGTCTACGGACGACGCCCTGACTGGCACTGAGATCTCCCCAAAATCACATATGCTCCAGTCTGCCAGCTTGAACACCTGAATCCTGCCGGTGCTGCCGTTCGCAGGAAAGGACACCGCATACTCCTTATCCAATGCAGATATCGGGCCTCCGTAGTTTCCGATAAAGCACACTTGCTTCACTTGGCCCGCAACGAACGACTGAAGATAGCCGTTGGCGAAGAACTGGATGGCTGATCCAGACGCAAATCCGACAGAGAAAAAATGCGTTGCGTCTACTGCGTATGTGACGATCTTTGATGCTCCAGAGTCCGCGTCGATAAGAAGCATCAGGGACTGGCCCATCAGGTTTCTGGCCGTGGCGCAAAGAAGCTGACCGTCAGAGGAAACGCTGTCGATCCTGATTATCAGGGGAGCCAGGTGTGCCGGTTCCATCGCTGCCTGGTCGAAGAGCATTTTCGGCACGCCCTCCGCAGAGATAATCCAAATCGAATCCCGCGGTTTCAGAGACTTCGCCCTTGCAAAGACGACATATGCACCCTTAGCGACAAGAAATGCCTGGGATACTTTCACGGGAGCATCCAACGCAGTGGCGATGATCTCGGTGAGGAGAGCAACAGGATCATTATCGGCTTCGTCATATCTCGGCTCGCGTGTAGCCGCTGAACCCGGTTCCGGAACGAGGATTACCTTCCCTTGCGCCTCGGAGAACGAAAAGTACTTGCTCTTGCCGTCAACCGCTGCTCTCAGCAGGTTTGAATAGTATGTCGGTTCCATAACCGCATCTCGGAGTGAATCGCACACGGCTGTCAAATCAGCCTTTCCGGCTCGGAAGATCGTTGCTGCTGAACGGAAGACATGCGAGTCCGGTTCCACGACGATCTCGAGGAAGCCGTCTGCCAGCGGATAGATGCTGTAGAGACCCTCTGGAGCAATCTCACTGCCGGTCTGCCGCCCGTCCTCATAGCATACGAAGCGGGTCCGCGGGACCGCGTAAAGCTGCAGTATAGTCTGGCGTCCATTGTAGATCGCTGTGATGCGTCGGTACGCCGGGGACCTTCTCGCCCTCATGTACTTCATGAAGTCGCCGTCATCGTCATACGTCCCGAAGGACGAATCAGTCCGGTTGCCCGGCAAGACGACTGTCTTTGCGACACCCCATTCGAGTAGGCCATCGCCACTGGCCGGTGAGGAAAAGGAAGCGACTCCGACAAGAGATGCAATCAAGCAACCGATAGAACACAACCTGAAGAACAGACCCATCCGACTTCCTCCTTGGTTCGACCACGCACCTGCAACGAGTGCTTTCCGAGACTGCGGCATCACAATGGTTACGCTCCAGAGTCATAACCCGCTTTCCTGGATCACCCTTTCACTGCGAGGCCCAGAGCCGCCAACACGAAGCACCAGCCCTCGACGGAGCGGCAGTATTTGCGGTCGGCGGGTTTCCCCATGGCATAATAATACGATAGTTTTGAGCGTTAAGCAAGGGGGCGCGGCGGACATTGATGAGTGCTGATTGATGATTGATGAATGGCGAAGCCAGGCTGGCGGCCGGAGGCTGGTGGCTGTCGCTGATCCAGCAGCCGGGGCAAGAACGCGCCGGGACGGTCGCGTTTACTATAGCGGCGATTCCGCCCCTCTACCTCTGGGAGAGGGGAAGAAAAGGAGTGAGGGTAGTTGCTGGTCGGGCCTGTTTCTTACTTGGCTCTCACCCCCGGACGCCGGACGCCAGACTGATTGCGGTGAGGGCCTGGTTGGGCATTCTTCGCAATTCACGAATTGCCCGGTGGCGGTGTGGGCGTCGGACGACGTCCCACATCATGGGCGAACACTCGGGTATCGCCCCTACAGTTGAAGCCCATGCGGACAAGGCAAACACGAAGCGAGACGCGGCGAGCATTGATGAATGATGATTGATGAATGATGAATTGGAGAGCGGCCAACAGCCCCTTCCGCACAAACGAAATGGTTAGGTAATGGCCTCTCACCGCCATTCTTGGCAAGGGCACGTGGTCCGCCTGAGGCGGATGCCCCTACGACCCCCAGCAGCCTGTGAAGCCAGTCCGTCGTCTGTCGCTGATCCAACAGCCAGGGCGAACACATGGGTATCGCCCCTACGAAGAACGGCCTGCAAATCGTCTTCACCCTGCCCAGCCTGAACATCGATGTCGGGACAATGCCTTTTTGTCGCGGCGACTACACGGTCTTCTTCTTCCCGTGCAGATAGTCAATCATCGGCGCGGTAACCAGCGGGACAACATCGCCGATCATGTGCGGCATAAGGTTGTCCATCACCTGCGGAATAAGTATCGGCATCTGCTCGGCCATATACGAGGGCATCGGCACGCGTGCCTTCACCCGCTCGAGCATAGTCGGCATCAGGCGGGGCATCATGCCCGGCAGCATCCGCGGGAACAGGATCGGGAACATAGGCTTCATCAATGTCAGCGCGCCGGGGATATGGCCCATTACGCGCATCATCGGCCCCATCTTGTAGGGCATTGCGTCTATGATCTCAGGCCACATCGTGCCCATCAGTTCGGCAAAGCCCTTGGGGGTCATCAGCGCGATCATCCCCTCGAATACCGCCCACTGGGCCCTGACTTCCGGATTGGGGTCAGGCAGCGTGTAACCGAGCGACTCGGCGCAGAACCGCGCCAGGTCAACCACTTCAACGTTCACATCGCGCTTTTCGGCACTTACGCGGAGCTGGAATTCGCAGCAGGGGCACAGGGCCAGGACCTTGCTCGCGCCAGCGTCGACGGCTTCGTCGAGGCGCATTTTGCCGATGTCATGCGCGACCGGCGGATCCTTGATCAGGGTAAGCACCGAGCCGCAGCAATGCGCGCACTCGTGGTGGTGCTCCATCTCGACGAACTTCGTGTTGGGCATTGCCCTGATCAGGTCACGGGGGGGCTCGTACACGCCGGAGACGCGCCCGATGTGACAGGAGTCATGCCAGGTAACGGTTTCCTGGGGCTTGCCGGTATCGGGGAATGAGAACTCGCCGCTCTTGATCTTTTCTGACACTATTTCGCTGTAGTGCTTCGCCTTTATTCCATACTCGATGCCCAGCTTCTTTGCCCAGATCGGGTAAATGTTGCGCCACATCATATCGCAGGCGGGGCAGGAGCAGACAACCGTGTCGGCCCCGGACGCCTTGACGGCGCGGATGTTCTTCTGCATCGTCTCGGAGAACAGTTCCCACTTGCCAGCGACCAGCATCGGGGTCGAGCAGCAGTTCTCGGCTTCGGCAAGGTAGGTGAAATCAACCCCTGCCCTGTCGAGCAGACGCACTGTTGCGATGCCGATATCGTGCTCCACGTAGCTGGCGGTGCAGCCGGCAAAATAGACCATCTTGGCCCTGTGCTTTGGCCCGTGCTTTTCCAGCAGGTCTTTGGGGAACCATGCGGCGCGGTCTTTGCGGTAGCCCGCCCAGATATCGCCCTCGGCGGCCGAAGCAGCCGCCATCATCTCGAAGGGCGGGAAGGTCATGCGCTTGTCTTCGTGGATCATCTTCCCGCGCAGTTTCATCCAGGACGGCTCGATCGGCAGAGCTGCGGAGCAGCGGCGATTGCACAGTTCGCACGTGGTACACACGAGGAACGTGTCCACCATGAACTGATTCCACTTCTCGCGGCCCTCCATAAACTCGCGCAGCCAGTACCACTTGCCGCGGGGCGACTGGCTCTCCCAGCCACGGCCATAGAACTGGTCGCATTCCTCGATGCAGTACCCGCACTGCGAGCAACTGTAGGCATACCACGCAACATCGGCGGGGATGCCCCTGACCGGCTTGGTCGGGTTCTCGCCCACCTTGGAGATAAAGTGGTTGCCCAGCGATCGGACAATCGGCTCGAACGTGCTGGCGAGGCCTATCGCAATCCCCAGCAGTCCGTTTCCGCCGAGCACCTTGCCGGGGTTCATCTTCCCGCGCGGGTCAACCTGCTTTTTGAATACCTTCATCTTCGCGGCCCGTTGTGCGCCAAGGACTTCCTTCACCTTGGAGGAGAAGTACAGGCCGGTGCTATAGGGGCGGCCGCCTTTTCTCTGCGCGATCTTCATAAGAGTCAGTGTCAGGCCGAATACAAAGTTGTACGCGAGCTTGCGCTGATCGCTGGGAATGAAGCCAAGGATTACCACTTCCGGTTTGCCGTCGGCGCCCTTGAGGATGACAACGCCCTCTTTGACAAGGGGCTGGTCGATCTTCTTCTCTACTTCGTCCATCATGCTGCCGAGGCTCGCGAGCGGGACAATGACCTCGGCGGGGACGAGCGACGGCCCGAGCCTCTTGACGACCATCAGCTTGAAGCGCGATGCCCACTCGTGCTGCGCGATCTCGTCCGAGAGGATTTCCGCCTCGCATGGGCGGATCATGTTTGTGAGCTTTGCCTTGGCGGCCGCGAAATCCTCGCGACGGAATGCCAGAGTGACGATGTATGAGGCAGGCAGAAGCACACGGTGCTCGATGGGATGTCCCAGGTGCTCCATCAGGGGAGAGCGGTTCTTGAGTTCAGCCATCCTGGGATTGATGAACATCAACGACCAGATTGGCAGGTCTTGTGCGATCATCGCCTCGATCAGCTTCTGGAGGTCGTACGGGTTGGGACAGCCCAGCGATATAACGTCGAAGTCCGCCTTCTTCATCACCTTGATCGTTACCTCGGTGATGAAGCCTGTTATTCCCTCGGCATCGGAGATGACTTCAAGGTCCGGGCCCTGGAAAGTCCTGACCTCGCCGGATGGCAACACCACGCGGGCGCTGACCACGTTCTCGCGGAACCAGCCTGACTCATACGATCCTATACCTGCCCCGCCCTGTGCGAGCCACCCGCCAACGGTTGACGACGGATAACTGGTAGGATAGAGCCGCAGCGTAAGGTCGTGCTTGGCCAACTGGGCATCCAGCTTCTCCCATGTTGCGCCTGCCTCGACGGTGGCAGTCATAGCCTGCTTGTCAACGCTTTTCAGATTGCGCAGGCGATAGGAGTCGATCACAAGGCCCTTTTTGATGGGCAGGACGCCTCCATAACCGGAGGAAGCCTTGCCGCGCGGGGTAACCGCTATGCCCTTGCTGATCGCCCATTTCATCAGCTCGACGACTTCCGCCTCGCTCACCGGCTGGACGACGGCTTCCGGGGTGGTGTTGCCGATGAGGGGCTTGAACAGACCGGGCATGGCCGCGATGTCATGTCCGTGGAGCTTGCGCTCGATGCGGTCAAAGGTAATCCGGTTGCCGTATTTCTCTTCGAGAACCTTACGGTTGCGTGTCAGAGCGGACATTTGAACCTCCTTGCGGGGGGGGTAGTTTAACTGCAGCAGGCTTCGCCAGCGCCCTTGGCGGCCATCGAGGCCAGGGATATTCCCTTGAGCGTTCCGTGGAACGAATCAGCCAGGGAGCACCAGACGGTGCGCGCGGGACAGACGGCCGATTTATTGCATCTCTCGGGGCTCATAACACAGACAACCGGGTCAAGGTAGCCATCGAGCACCGTGAGGATATCGAACAGCGAGATCTCTTCGGGCGGCCGGGCAAGCTCGTAACCGCCGAGTTTGCCCCGCACGCTCTTGAGTATTCCGGCCGAACGCAATTTGCCGAGGATTCGGTCCAGGTACTTCTTGGATATGCGCTGTTCGCAGGCGATCTTCTCGCATGGTGTGGGGTCGGGGTGGCGCCGCGCGATACAGATCATCGCGCGCATTCCGTAACGGGCCTGAGTATTGAAACGCAGTGGTGTCATAATATCTACCTGAGCAGTATACATTACAGGAAGGGGCTGTCAAATATTTTTGCCCGGCACCACGCACACGCTGCAACAAGCCTGACTGGCTGTCTCTGGCGCCAAGCCTTTCCGGAACCCGCCTGTCAGGAAAAAGGCGCCTTCGAACTGCACCGCTGCCGCTCGCAATGGCTCCTACAGCGGACTTGACTGCGAAGCTATTATAGCGTACAATTCCCGTGAGGACACACAATGACTCGACTGCGTTGGGGAAAACTATGTTGAATTTCTCTTTGCAAAACGCATGGCATGAAGCGAAGCTGCCCGCCAGGCTCTGCGGAGCATCAAAGGGCAGATTTGAGCTGTTCATCGTCGCTGGGATAGCTTTGCTTCTCAGCATTGTCCTCGTGATTCTGGTGCAAACGTACCAGCCCCACTTCCTCAACCTCCTCATCACAATGGGAGTACTGCTGTTTCTGGTTTCCGCCCCACTGTTCTTCTGGCTGGAGCAAATGCCATGCTGAGTTCGTCTCGGAAGGACTCCCTGAGGGAGGCGAGCCTGCCCGTGAAGTTTCGCCATACATCGAAGGGCGGCTATCTTCTGCTTGTCGCTTCCGCGGTTGCATGGCTCGTCGTTGTCGCTGCGGTGGCCTACGAAAGCAGACGGAATCCTGACCTATGGCCACGTTACTTGGTTCTGGGTGGCGTGGTGACACTGGTGTTCGCAGCCGTCTTCATGAACTCATTTGTGAGAGTCATCGGACGACGGAAGTCGCCGTTTGGGGAAAAAGCTGTCCGGCTTCCCTTCGTGCTGCACGGAAACTCAGAGGGGCACTATGGTCCACTCATCATCTATGGGACTTTGACGCTTTTGAGCCTCAGCTTCATGACAACGGTCCTTGCCTTTACTGTGGCAAAATGGGATCTCGACGGGGAGATGTTTCTCCTGACCGCGTTGGCGCTCATCATGTCCGGTGTGTTCGCAACCTTGCTCTTCTCTGCATGGGGCGACTTCCGCCAGGGAATGTCCCGCCTGCGAGTGAACCATGAAGGTCTGCAAGTACTTGGCTCCGCCCACGCACGCGAATACTGTTGGTCCGCGATACGGAAATTCCGTCTGAACCCGACCCCCCTCATGCTTCGCATGGAAACCGAGGCAGGTCCTGACGCATTCCTCCGCCAGGAAGTAGCAGGCAATGTGAAGGTAGTCCTCAACTATGGGGAATTCGAGTTGCCGGAACGCTATGGAATGTCCTCCTGCGATCTGCGGGATTTGCTGAATCGCGCGCGACGCATCGTTGTTCTCGGTTCAGACTCTCCTGAAGGCCCCGAGCCATTTGGCTCGCCCGGTGCCCTGACTCCGGTGGTCCAGAACGAGGACCTCGACAGTCTGCGAACTTCAGCAGAGCACCTTGCAGCGCAGGGATTCTCCGGCTCTATTGTGCCCCTCGCCCTGTTGGAGAAATCTGAGCGCAAGAGCTGGCTGTCCCCGGCCAGGGGTGGATACGTGCTGTGCCTGTCCGTCGAGCAGGATATCCAGAAGGCAATGCAGGTGCTCGCAGAGCATCTGAAAGAGCACGAGGAGGCGGTTGAACAGAAGGAGGGCGCCCCTTGTTGAACTCGTTCTGGCAGAACTTGGGGAGCAAGGTGAAGAGGCCCCTTCAGCTTTGCGTAACATCGCCAGGCAAGTACGTGATGCTCCTTGTCTCCGGGGTTGCTTTTCCTCTCAGCATTACCTTTGTGTTTATGGTGCTGAAGCGCGAGCCCAGTTTCCTGAATCCTCTTCTGATTCTGGATGGTCTGGTGGCTGCGCTTTCCGGAATGATCTTCTTTCTTGCCTTGGCCAACGTTCTGCTCGGTTGTTTTCGACACAACCCCCCGAAGGAACTGGTCCCGCCCTTCAAGCTCAAGGGAGCCTCAAAAGGGAATTTCGGCCAGTTTTTGGTATCCGAGCTTGGCATACTCTTCTGTTTCTACTTTGCTACGTCCGTGTGTGAGTTTGACTGGAACATAAGGTCAAGCCGCTTAGCAGGCGCGGTAATGCTGATACTGTTTCTCGCCGCTCAGGCAGCTCTAATCTTGTTCTCCATCTTGGCGGGTAAGTCATGCCTGCAGGTTACCAAAGAAGGGCTCCAGGTGCTCGGTTCCCCCCATGCACGCAGGATCGGCTGGTCTGAAATCAGAAGATTCCGCCTGAAACCGACGCCCCTAATGCTCCGCATCGATGGCAAGGAAGAGAAGGAGACCTTCCGCCGTAAGGAGGTGTCCGGACACGTGAAGGTCGTACTTGAGAAAGGGGAATTCACGTTGCCCGAGCGATATGGGATGGACCCCTGCGATCTGCGGGACTTGCTGAATCGCGCGCGCGGATTGTGCGTTCCCGGCTCCGCCTCCCCGGAAGGCCCCGAGCCCTTTGGTTCGCCCGGTGCTCTGACCCCAGTGGTCCAGAACGAGGATCTCGACAGTCTGCGAATTTCGGCAGAACACCTGGCGGCGCAGGGATTCTCTGGCTCCATTGTGCCCCTCACCCAGTTGAAGGAATCTGAGCGCAAGAACTGGCTGTCCCCGGCCAGGGGTGGATATGTGCTGTGCCTGTCCGTCGAGCAGGACATTCAGAAGGCAATGCAGGTGCTCGCGGAGCATCTGAAAGAGCACGAGGAGGCGGTTGAACAGAAAGAGGGCTCGCCTTGTTGAACTCGTTCTGGCAGGACTTGGGGAGCGAAATAAAGAGGCCCCTTCAGCTTTGCGGAACATCGCGGGGCAAGGACGTAATGCTCCTTGTCTCCGGGGCAACTTTAGCGCTCAGCACTGCCCTCGTGATTCTGGTGCTGCAGTACGAGCCCCATTTCTTCGATCTTCTTCTGATCTCGGGGGTCTTGCTGTCTGTGCTTTCGGGCCTGATCTTCTTTTCTTCCCTGGCCAACATACTGCTTTGCTGGCTTCGACACAAACCCCCGGAAGAACTGGTCCCGCCTTTCACGCTCAGGGGAGCCTCGAAGGGCGGGAAGGGGCTGGTCTTCGCCTTCGGGGCCTTCATGCTGTTCAGTCTCTTTACGGTTGTCTTCGCGGTGATTTCGGCGCTTGAGGAGTTCGATCTGGCTACAGGCTTTTTTGCGGTGTTCGGACTCTTTCTGCTTGTATTGTTCACGACTCTGTTCTTCTCTTCCTGGGGAGAGATGCGCTCGGGCATGTCCAGCCTTAGGGTGAACAAGGAAGGTCTGCAGGTTCTCGGCTCCGTCCACGCACGCGAGTACTGCTGGTCCGCGATACGGAAATTCCGTCTGAACCCGACTCCCATTATGCTTCGCGTGGAAACCGAGGAAGGCTCTAATGCATTCCGCCGCCAGGAAGTAGCAGGCAATGTGAAGGTAGTCCTTAATCATGGGGAATTCGAGTTGCCGGAACGCTATGGAATGTCCCCCTGCGATCTGCGGGACCTGCTGAATCGGGCGCGACGCATCATTGTTCTCGGTTCAGACTCTCCGGAAGGCCCCGAGCCCTTTGGTTCGCCCGGTGCTCTCACGCCCGTGGTCCAGAACGAGGACCTCGACAGTCTGCGAACTTCGGCAGAACACCTGGCTGCACACGGATTCTCCGGCTCTATCGTGCCGTTTGCGAGCCTCAAGAAATCTGAGCGTAAGAACTGGATTTCTCCTGCAAGGGGCGGATACGTGCTGTGCCTGTCCGTCGAGCAGGATATCCAGAAGGCAATGCAGGTGCTCGCGGAACTTCTGACAAAGCACGAGGAATCACACGAGCCGAAGCGAGGCTTGTCTTGACGAAGCTGCCTCCCAAGCATCCGGGAAAAGCGATCAAAATGCCATTCACACTGCGCGGTGCATCAACGGGTGGATATGGCTTGGCCATGCTCTCGGGGACGATGGTGTTTTTCGGCGTCTTCTCGATAGCTTTCGGGCTGTCTGGCAAGACGGGCACAAGCCTGGCGCTTGGAACTGGAATGGTGGTTGCGGTGCTGTTCGGCGTTCTCCTGGTGTCCTCCATTTTCGGCATCATGGAACGGTCTTCCTATCTGAGCGTAACGAAAGAGGGGCTGAGCACCCACGGATCGCCCCGGGCGAGGAGTATCCCCTGGAGCGAAATCCACGGTTTCCGGTTGGGACACACTTCGCTGAAGATTGACTGCTCGGAAGGAACGGGAGACCTCGCTGTCCGTCGAGAGGACGTTGTTGGGCCAGTGAAGATCCTCCTTAAACGCGGTGAGTACGAACTGCCAGACAGGTACGGAATGGGGCCTGTTGAACTCAGAAATCTCCTGCACCGAGCACGCATGATCTGCGTTGACGACCCTTGCGCAGAAAATGTCCCCGAGCCATTTGGCAATCCTGCGACCCTGACCCCGGTTATTCAGAACGATGATCTGGACAGTCTGCGAAATGCCGCCTCGCATCTTGCCTCATTTGGATTCTCGGGATCCATCGTCCCCGAGGACCAACTGAAGGCAACTGAGCGCAAGCCCTGGATCTCGACAGCAAGAGGCGGCTATGTACTGTGCTTGTCCATCGAGCAGGACATTCAGAAAGCCATGCAGGCGTTGGCGGAACATCTGAAGGAACGCGAGGAGGAGCTTGAAAAGAAGGAGGGCTCGCCGTGTTGAACTCGTTAGAGATGAACACCTCTGACGCAGCAAGCTTGCCAGTGAAGTTCCGCAGAACATCAAAAGCCGGCTATGGCCTGCTTGCGGCTTCCGGGATCGCATGGTTCGGCATCATAGCTGCAATAATCTATGAGTTCAAGGACAGGTCAGAAGCGTTAATGTACTGTCTTATCGCGGGTGGCCTGATATCCCTCGTGCTCGGGCCGATCTTCATATATGCCCTCGTCAAAGTCATTATGCACCTTTTCTCAAGAAACCTGGGGAGCAGTGCCCGGCTTCCCTTCGTGCTTCATGGAACCGCCAAGGGTGGGCAGGAGATGCTCCTGTTTTCCGGAGTATTCATGCTGTTCAGCTACTTTACTGTTTATCTCGGAGTGTTGGGAGTGTGCAAAGACTTCGATCTGCGAGCGGTCCTTTTGGCAGCCTTTGGGCTCTTCCTGTCGGCGTTGTTCACGACCTTATTCGTCTCTTCGTGGGCCGAAATCCGCGGAGGTATGTCGCGCCTGCGAGTGAGCAAAGAAGGTCTTCAAATCCTTGGCTCCGCCCACGCCCGCAAGATCGCCTGGTCTGAGATAAGGCGCTTTCGGCTGAACCCGACCCCACTCATGCTTCGAATTGAGACCGATACAGGCCCTGACGCTTTCCGCCACCAGGAAGTAACAGGCAATGTGAAGGTGGTCTTCGAAAAAGGGGAATTCGAGTTGCCCGGGCGCTATGGAATGGCCCCCTGCGATCTGCGCGACCTGCTAAATCGGGCCCGGAGGCTTTGCGTTCTCGGCTCCGCCTCTCCGGAAGGTCCTGAGCCGTTTGGCTCGCCCGGTGTTCTGACCCCCGTGGTTCAGAACGAGGACCTCGACAGTCTGCGAACTTCGGCGGAACACCTGACTGCACACGGATTCTCCGGCTCTATCGTGCCGTTTGCGAGCCTCAAGGAATCTGAGCGCAAGAACTGGATTTCGTCGGCAAGAGGCGGATACGTACTGTGCCTGTCTGTCGAGCAGGACATTCAGAAAGCCATGCAGATGTTGGCGGAACACTTGAAGACGGCAGAAGGACCAAACGAGCAAAACGGGAGCGCGGCCTGATGACCGAGCCCGGCAATGATACCCCTCAGGGACTGAAACTCCCCCTGCAATTCCGGGGAGTTTCCAAAGGAAGGGCGGGAGTACTCACGGCGCCGGTT
>JBAZOJ010000058.1:0-15665 GCA_041648755.1 Candidatus Brocadiia bacterium | reverse complement strand
ACTCCGGTGACCTTGCCGTCCGGCTCGGTCTTGATGGTCGAGGGTATGAAGATTTCGCCGCCCGTCGGTCCGGAGGCGCTGGCAAGCCGCTCAAACTGCAGGCCGTCAATGACGTCCTTGAAGCGGCCACCTCCGTATTCGGGGTTGATCTCCTTGGAGTCCATCATGTCGTAGCCGGTGGCGACTACGACCGCGCCAGCCTGAATCGTCTCTAACCGGTCTTCATCCTTGAAGTTGATGCAGTTCTTGGGGCACTTTGCAGCGCAGATGCCGCACTTCCCGGTCAGCAGCTTCGTGCAGACACTTCGGTCGATAACCGGCTTGTTCGGTACAGCCTGGGCGAATGGGACATATATGGCTCCACGCGTTCCCAGCCCGGTGTCGAACTCGCTTAGGACCTTGCCGCTCTTGGCGACGGGACAGAATTTTGTGCAGGCGCCGCAGCCGGTGCAGGTCTTGTGGTCAACGTACGTGGCTTTGCGCCGGATCGTGATCTCGAAATTGCCGATGAATCCGGTGACTTTCTCAATTTCGCTGTATGCCAGCAGGCGGATGCGGGGATGCACGGCGACGTCAACCATCTTCGGCGTCAGAATGCACTGCGAGCAGTCCAGCGTGGGGAAAGTCTCGCTCAACTGCGCCATATGACCGCCGATTGACGCCTCGCGCTCCACAAGCACAACTTCATGTCCGGTCGCGGCGATATCGAGTGCGGCCTGGATTCCGGAAATCCCTCCGCCGATTACGACAGCGCGCTTGGTTATCGGCACCTCAATCGGGAAAAGGGGCGTGTTGCGCTTGACCTTCTCGACGGCGATCCGCACCAGGTCTTTGGCCTTGGGTGTGGCCGTCTTCTTCGTGGGGTCGTCGTGAACCCAGGAGCAGTGCTCGCGCAGGTTCGCTATTTCGAGTTGGTAAGAGTTCAGGCCTGCTTCCGCGATGACGCGCTGGAAGGTTGTCTCGTGCATCTTGGGCGAGCACAGGGCGCAGACGACGCCCGTGAGCCCGTTATCCTTGATGGCTTCTTTGATTATCTTCTGCCCGGGATCCGAGCAAACGTACTTGTAGTCGGTGGCAAAAACCACGCCCGGAAGTGTCATTGCATACTTGGCAACTTCCGCGCAGTCCACGCTGCGACCGATATTCTCTCCGCACCAGCAAATGAAAACGCCGATCTTAGCCACGGGCGTCTCCTTCCCTGGCGAGTCTTGATACAAGGGGCATCGCGTTTACCAAGTGCCGCTTGACCCCGAGCTTCTCGACATCTATCCCCAGCGCAAGACCCACAAGTTGAGTAACGTAGAACACTGGCAGCCGCTCGTCCTTCCAGCCGAGGTGGTCGGCGACGGCGGATTGCTTCATATCGAGATTGACGTGGCACATCGGGCAGGCAACAACGATACACTCGGCGCCGTTCTCCTTGGCGTCGGACAGAATACGCCCTGCAAGCTCGATGACGGCCTTGGAGTTGCTCATTGTGAATCCGCCCCCGCAGCACTCCGTCTTGAATGCCCATTCAACGGGCTCGGCGCCGACAGCGGTCATGATGTCGTCCATGGAGGTCGGGTTCTCGGAGTCGTCGAATTGAACGATCTTCGGAGGGCGAACGAGGAAACAGCCGTAGTAGCAGGCGCACTTCAGCCCCTTGAGGGGATTCGACGCAATGCGCAGGGAGCCAATGCCCTTTTGCAGGACTTGGAGGATATTGACAACGCGCGCGTCGTTGCGATAGTCGGGCTGCTCGATGACCTGGCGCACGGAGTCGAGTTTCTCGGGATTGTCGGCGAGAGTCTTCTGAGTCTTCTGCATTACTCCGCTGCACAGGGGGCAGGGCGCGAGCAGTTCGTTCCATTCTGTCTTTTCGGCTATTGCCAGGTTGCGCGCGTTGAGCGCGACGTTGAGCTCGCCATTGGTCATATGCGCGGCGGACGCACCACAGCAGCACCAATTGTCAAGCTCGTGGAGGTTTATCGAGAGTGCCGCGCAGACTGCGTGGATTGACTCGTCGTATTCCTTGGATGTTCCGTGCAACGCGCAGCCGGGATAATAGGAAATGTCCATCTCACCCTCTGTCAGTGGGATTGGTGTGCGTATGCGTGGAAAGGACTGCTACGGCCGTTTTTCGACCGAATCAAAGATACGCCGCACCTCTTCGATGTTCTCGAACTTGTCAGGGGTAATATTGAGCTTGCCCCGCGAGAACATTGGAAGGCTGAGGGTGGCGTCCTGCACGGCCGTGTTCATCTTAAAGTGGAAGCCTGCATCGAACTTGTACTTCATCATAAGGCCAAGTTCGTACACGCGGCCGTTTGATTTGATCGAGTTCAGGAAGAACTCGTGGAAGCGCTGAATGTTCTCTTCCCCCGGGTTGGCGACGCCGGAGCGAAGAGACAACTCGCGAAGCGCATCAACAACACCTGCCGGATTGCAGTTCTTCGGGCAACGGGAGGTGCAGACCTCGCAGGAAAGGCAGGTCCAGACAGCGCGGCAGCTAAGGGCTTCGACGCGAGCCCTTTCAGTGTTAAGCTGCACGAGCCTCATCAACTGATGGATAGGACGATCATGGGAAGCAGCCATCGGGCAGCCTGCCGTGCACTTACCGCATTGGTAGCAGTCCTGCACGCTGGTCTCCGCGAGCAAGTTGACCTCGCTCCGGAAGCCGTTCCCGTCCTGATGGGCATGGTGGATCATCGAATCTCCTGTGCGATGTCGCGCACGGCTGAAAACGGCCCGGAAAGCACTGTCCAGCGGGTTCGAACTGCGAAGAGTCCGGGAACTCCGCCCAGCGTAATCGAGCCTTTTTTCACGATATCATTATACTCCATTGCGTGATAGGTCAAGCCACCCGCTTGCTCAATTATGCGAGCCGGGCACCGGACACTGCGATTCTGGCCGACTGCAAACAAGCATGGCTGCTCGGGTGAAAGAGCGATTTGTGTGCAGTTTTTTTGCCGGGCGCGAAAACGATCATGCCTTGACGATCTCGGCCCTTGCGTCGAGTATGCGGGCGAAGGCGTTTCTGGTGTCAACAATCAGCCGGGAGTTGTCCGCGATCAACCTGTAGTCGAAAGAGGAATGCGCGGTGACGAGAATCGCCGCGTCGAATGAAGCCAGCGTTTGGACAGATAACTCCAGTGACACCATGCTCGGGATCCCCCGGTGCCGCGGCAGTTTGGGAACGTAGGGATCATTGTACGCGACAACGCCCCTCTTTCCGGCAAGGAGGCGCAGAATCGAAAATGCAGGGCTCTCGCGCACATCGGAAATATCAGGCTTGTACGCAACACCCAGGACAAGTATGCGGCTTGCTGCGAGAACCTTGCCTCGCTCTGCGAGCGCGGTTTCCAGCTTGCCAACCACATATTCCGGCATACTGCGGTTAATGCTGCTGGCGAGCTCAATGAAGCGGGATGGGACGCCAAGCTCGCGTGCGCGGTATGCGAGATAGACCGGGTCAACCGGGATGCAGTGCCCGCCCATCCCCGGGCCGGGGTAGAACGGTGTAAACCCGAAGGGCTTGGTCGAGGCTGCGGAAATGACCTCCCAAACGTCAATCCCCATCCGGTCGTATATGGCCTTAAGCTCGTTGACCAGCGAGATATTCACCGCGCGGTAGGTGTTCTCCAACATTTTCGCGGCCTCGGCGACTTTGCAGGATGATACAGGCACAATTCGGTGAAAGACCGCGCCATAGAAGGACACGGCCGCACGCAATTCCTCTTCACTGTCCGCTCCGACTACCTTGGGGATATCCGATGTGGTGAATTGCTTGTTGCCCGGATCCTCCCGCTCGGGCGAGTACGCAAGGAAGAAGTTCTTCCCTGCCCGGAGGCCCTTCTGGCTGAGTTCCGGCGCAAGTACTTCCTGCGTGGTACCCGGGTAGGTGGAGCTTTCGAGCGACACAAGACATCCGGAGGACAGGTACTGCGAAATCTCCCGGCCGGCCGCGATCACACAGGAGAGGTCCGGCCGACGATGTGCGTCGAGTGGAGTTGGGACGCAGATGATGAATACCGTCGAACCGCGCATGATGTCAGGATCGGCAGAAGCTTGAAAGCGCGCGTTGGTCAGCACGGCAGACAACTGTTTACCGCTGACGGTGACAAGGGGTGGATTCCCTTGGTTGACCTCGGAGCAATGCGCCGCGTCAGTGTCGAAACCACGGACATGAAACCCGGCTTCCGCGCATGCGATGGCCAAAGGCAGCCCGACATATCCGAGCCCCACTACGGCCACTGTGACTTTGCGTTGCGCGACAGATTTCTCGAAATTTGCAGCGTCCGGCATCATTGCCTCCAACCCTAATATACACCGTGGGATGCGCAGTGCAAACAGCCCGGAAGCTCGCTGCAAGGCCCCTTTTACTTGACAGGCCGGTAACTCCGCGATAATCGTAAGTTCCTTTCCCGTAAATGATTGCACGGAGAATGTAATGACCTACTACGTCAAGCGCCGCAGCCTGCCTGACAACCTCGATTACGAGGCCATAGGGCTTATGAGCGGTGTTGAGATCCACCAGCAACTCTTCACCACCAAGAAGATGTTCTGCCGTTGCCTCTCCCGCCACTACAGCGAGGAGTTCAATACCAGCGTCCTGCGCCATATGCGTCCCACCCTGAGCGAAATGGGCGAGTATGACGGCACGGCCCTCATGGAGTTCAAGAAGAAGAAGGAGATTGTCTATCTCGTCAACCAGGACTCCACCTGCACCTACGAACTCGACGATACCCCGCCGTTCCTCGTCAACGAGGACGCACTTGACATTGCCATTGAACTGGCCCTTATGCTCAACTGTTCCGTAGTGGATGAGCTACACATCACGCGCAAGCAGTACCTTGACGGCTCGATTCCCACGGGGTTTCAGCGCACAGCGATCGTCGGCATCGAAGGCTCGATTCCGGTCAACGGGAAGCGCATCGGCATCATCCAACTTGGATTCGAGGAAGACAGTTGCCGTGAAGTCACTGACATCGGGCATACGATAACTTACCGGCCTGACAGGCTCGGCATGCCCCTTATCGAGGCAGTCACCTATCCTGATATGCGTCATCCGGTTGAGGTGGCGCAGGTGGTTGAGGCGATTGGCCGTCTTCTGCGCACTTCCGGCAAGGTGCGTCGCGGCATCGGCAGCGTCCGGCAAGACGTTAATGTCTCCGTGCGCGGCGGAACCCGGATCGAAATCAAGGGCGTTCCCCGCATCCCATACATTCCGATGCTCGTGCACATCGAGGCGGGACGGCAGGTCCAGTTGCTTCAACTTCGCGACGAACTGCACAAGCGCGGGCTGAACCGGCCGGATGCCGTAGTCTCCACAGATGCGGACGTCACCGAGTTCTTCACCGGAACAGAGCACCCCATTCTGGGCAAGGCGCTCAAGAACGGGCTCTCCATCAGCGCATGCACTGTGCGCGGAGTGGCAGGACTCACCGAGTGGCCGACCCAGCCGGACCGCGTATTCGCCGATGAGATCAAGGGCAGACTGCGCGTGGTTGCCTGTCTCGACGAGAAGCCGCATATGTACAGTTCCATAGACTTTGCCTCCAGCGGAATCCCGCAGCAGAAGGTCGATGACATGCATCGTCTTCTGGGCGCGACCGAGAACGATTCCGTTTTCCTTGTCTGGGGCACAAAGCGCGATGCCAAGCTTGGCTGTTCCGAGATCCTCCTTCGTTGGCGCGAAGCGACCATGGGCGTTCCAAGCGAAACCCGACAGCATATGGCCGACGGCCATACCGACTACGAGCGCACTCTCCCCGGCCCGGAAAGAATGTACCCGGACACTGACCATCCCCCGCGCCAACTCGCCGCCAAGCGAATTGCAGATATCAAGGCGAAAATGCAGGCTCCCCCCTGGGTGCGTGAAGAAGGCCTCCGTGGATTGAGCATTCCTGAAGACTGCGTTTACCACCTGGCGATTTCGCCCAACTTCGGCCTTTTCAACCGCGTCGTGAATGAGTTGCATGTTCCGGCGGTATTCGCAGCCAGGATTCTTGACCGTGAGATGCGAGCCCTCGCGCGTTCAGGCGTAAGAGTGAAGTCCGTTTCCGCGGAAATCCTGTTCGAGTTCTTCAAGATGTTCATCGAAGGCCACATCGTGCGCGAAGCATTGGCCAAGGCAATTACGGCTGCAGCGGCCAATCCGGCACTTTCGGCCGCGCAAGTGGTCGATCTGGCAGAACTGAAGCCAGTCGGCGAAAAAGAGGCTCTCGGAGTGCTGGAAGGCGTGAACAAGAAAGCCGCCTCGCTCAGCTTTGAGCGCGACGAGCAGCGTTCGCGGTTTGTCATGGGCACCGCCATGCATTCGCTCCGGGGCAAGTTCCCCGGCGACAACCTCTACAGGTTGTACTCCTCCCGCTGACCGAGGCCGTGCGCCAAGTTTTTGCAGCGGCGGGCAAGGCCAATCCGTCCAAGTAGTACGGAGGGCAAGTCGAGTATGAAGAGGACGGCCATTTTTCTCCTGCTCGCGACCTTTGCGGCATGTCTGCTTCCGGCTTACTGCGAGGAGGCACAGAAGGGTTCTTGGACCCAGATCCTGCCAAATCTGCTGCGGTTCAACGCGGGCGGTGACAACGTTTACCTCCTGAAGTCCGGGGAACGCGGCTTGATGTTCGGAGCTTCTGAACCCGCCGTTCTCAGCAGACTCGATGAAACAGGCGTCAAGAAGGTTGATTGGTGCTTCCTCTGGAACGCCCGCCGCGACCAGGTAACAGCGCTGCCCGCTATTGTCTCTCGCGGCATCATGATAGGCGCGCCCAGCACAATGACCAAGGGCGATCGGCCGCCTGAGAACGCCCTTCTCACTTATAACCAGGAACTCTGGTCCGGCTTCACCTGGCGATACAATGCCGGACAGGTTACGGTTGATCCTGCCGATATTCCGCTGTTCACCATCAAGCCGGACTATGTCTTCCCTCTTCCCAAAGAGCCGCCTCCCAGGGACTACACACCGGTGACCTGGGCTGACAAGACTATCAACGTGTTCCGTACTATTACACCCGACCGTCGGGCGATGTCATTCGTCTTTGATGTGGACGGGAAAAAGGTCGCGGTCACGGGGCAACTCCTCTTTGATGGCGGGAGATTCCGACGGCTGACCGATATCTGGCAGATGGAGTTCTGGAACAATGAGTACAAGCCTCTGATTGACGCGATACCGCCGATTGAGCAGTCGGTGCGACGCCTCTGCGCCGAAGGTGTTGAACTGTTCCTTCCCGAAAGCGGCGAGTACTTCGATGCTTCCGCCGCCCGCGACAATATCGACAAAATGCTCAAGCGTGCTGCGAGCCTCAAGGAGCTTCTGGACGATCCCTCTTTGGAGTCTGAGGAAGCTAGGGGCAAAGCTGTTGTCCCAGGTGTGAGCAAGTACGATTTCACTGGTGCGACTTACATCATCAATGGCGGCGATGATACTTACTTCGTTGTGAACGCAGGCTATCCCCCCGCCCTCGAGAGTATCCCCGCGGAAATGGGAGCGAAAGCCAAAGTGCAGTGGATTTTCGTTACCGATTGCCGTGACAAGCACTCGGTTTCCGCGCCCCTTCTGGCCAAGAACATCGAAGCGAAGCTGATTGCCGCTCCGACCGCTGCGAAGTACTTGCGCAATCCCTTGCAGTATCAGTTTCCCAAGAACTCCCTTCACGAGGTCTTCGATGGAGTCAGCGAAGTTGCGGATGGCGGAGAAATCGTCTGGCGCGGGGCCAGGATGCAATTCTTCGATCTGCCGGAACTTGGCGGGGGTCGCCAGATGATGCTTATGATTACACCGGGCTCGCGGGTGCTGTTCCTTGGCGATGCTCTGGTCAATCTTAGGCGATTCCCGTTCACTCAGCCCTACTACAGTTTCGACCTGCGCGAATCCGCAATCAAGCATGTGCTTGACCTGATTGCAGGACTGAAGCCCACGCACATCGCGGATGATTGGGGCATCAAGGAGATCAAGCCGGAGACAGACCTGTACGCTGCTATGGCCTGGTACCGGAAGTTCAATGCAGCCGCGCTGGACCTTGTGAACCATCCCGCCGACGGCAGCAAATTGGATCCCTTCTGGTGTCGGCCGGTGCCGGACATGATCGTTTCACAATTTGGCGCAGTACTTGCGGCTGCCGTGAAATTGCGCAATTACTCCGACGCTCCGATGAAGGGCGTGCTTTCTCTTCGGGGAGAGTTCCTCGCGTTCGGGAAGGATTTGAAGATACCCTTTGAAATCGAGCCCCTTGGCGACAAGACCATACCGGTCGAGTTTTCCATCGACGCAGCGTATGGTAATAGCGGAACGGCGGTCGGAGTGGTCATCAACCGAAACGGACGAGAGGAAATGCCGACGCAGTTCATAGTGATGACCCAGCCGAAATGATGGAACAACCGTCGCTGAGGCCCGTCAAAATCAATGAGGCAAACTATAGTGAGAAAACCTGACGAAGGATTTACGCTTATCGAACTGCTGGTCGTGGTGGCGATTATCGGCATACTTGCCGCACTCATCCTGCCGGCATTGCAGAAGGCCCGCCAAGCCGCCAAGGCTGCGGCGTGCCAAAGCAACATGAGCCAGATCGGCAAAATCATCAGGGTGTACCAGGCTTCGCACAAGGATGCGCTTCCACCTAGGCTCAGGGCCCTTGTCGCCGGCCAAGGGGGAGAGATCAACAACGACTCGATCCTGATTTGCCCGGTGGACGACAGCGAGGGCTCTGCTCCTAACGGTCCCCCGGATCCTAGCAATACGAGTATCAGGATGTTCCCGAAGGTTCAGGAGTACGAAAATGGTCCCTGTTCCTATTTCTTCGAGTTCTCAGGTACAGAGTGTCCGACGGCCGCACCGGATGGGTGGGGATGGAACGGATATCTGTGGGATGCAGCAAAAGGCTCGGCGGGAGTTGATGGCGCGCGGATTGACCTTGACGGCAACACCGCTTTCACTGCCTGGTACGAGGTGAAGAAGTGGCAACTGCGTAACGGCGACAACTTCAACCACTACCTCAACAACAAGTTGCTGACAACAGGCGCTCAGCCGTATCCTGAAGACATGCTTCCGCTGGTTCGCTGTTTCTGGCACGCTGATAACATCAACGACACAAAAATCGCCCAGGTGCACAACCTTGCTTTTGCTGGTAATATCTTCCTGTCCGGCTACCGCTGGGAAGATACTCACCAGTTTGGGCAGTAGATTCTTCCGCCCCTGGCTCCCAGTGAGGATGGCTTTCTTGAGGCATACAAAGGGATTTACGCTGATTGAACTGCTCGTGGTGGTTGCCATCATCGGCATCCTTGCGGCCCTCATTCTGCCCGCGCTGCAGAAGGCGCGGGAATCGGCCAAAGAAGCGTCTTGTGCAAGTAACCTCACCCAGGTCGGCAAACTCCTCGTCTGTTATGAAGACGCCCACAAACAGAAAATGCCAGGAAAGCTGCGTGCGCTTATCGCTGGCGAGGGCGGCGAAACTTCATCTGACAAGATCCTGATTTGCCCGTCCGACGATAGCGAAGGCTCAGACGCCAACGGGCCGATGGATCCTAACGATATTTCCGTGAAGCGATATACCCCCGTGCACACCTTTGAAGACGGGCCCTGCTCGTACTTCTACGAGTATTCTGGCGCGCAGTGCGCTACCTCCGAGCCTGACGGTTGGGGATGGGACGGTTGGCTCTGGGATCCCGCCAAGGGATCAACCGGCGTGACAGGAGCCAGGGTGGACCTGGACAAGAACCCATCCTATACCTCGTGGTACGAGGTAAAGAGATGGCAGATGCGCAACGGCGATGGCGCCAATCATACTCAGAACGGGGTGCTTCTGACAACAGGAGCGGTTCCATATTCTGAGGATATCATCCCGGTCGTTCGCTGCTTCTGGCATGCAAGCCTTCCAAGGGACGATTACGGTGCGCTGGTGCTGAATGTCGCCTATGCGGGGAATTTCTATCGCTCAGGCTTCAAGTGGGAAGATACCCACCCGTTCGACTACACTAAATAACCGATCCCTGATCCCTCGAAATTGGCCCGGTAAAAAAGAAAGGGCCGACCTTTCGGTCGGCCCTCGTCCTTTGAACCTTCGTTACATCTCGTGCTGTTCGCCACGAGGACCCTTGCGGGGGCCACCTGGCTTGTTCAGGGCTTCATTGATGCGGAGAGCGCGTCCGAGGAGTTGCTTTCCGTTAAGCTCCTTGATTGCTGCATCGCCCTGATCCCGAGTCGACATTTCGACGAAGCCGAAGCCACGCGAACGGCCGGTCTCACGGTCGCGAATGATTACCACCGACTTCACTTCGCCGAATGCTGAAAATTCTTTGCGAAGATCTTCCTCGGAGGCCTTGAACGAGAGGTTCCCAACGTAAATGTTCATACTGATCCTTCCTAAAAGACGCTGAACACAACCCGCCTCGACGGGAGACGGACGCAGCTATTATCACCTTTATTTTCAAATGTCAAGAGAATTCTCGTTTTCGTTTGCCGACCGATTCCCTATGTTTGCGATCTCCCTCTCTGTTTCCACCATCCGCTCAAGCAGTTCCTCAATCGAATCCACAATTTTCCTGTGTTGCACTGCGAGTTCGGCGCCCTTCCGGTAGTCGCCCGCGTTGGCGACCATCTCCTCCTCAAGGCCGGACTTCCGATCCTCAAGTGCCAGGGCTTCCTTCTCCAGTTCCTCAAGCGCGCGCATCTTCTTCTTCAACTCGTTCGAGGTCTGCCGCTTGCGGCGATACTCTTCGTCCCGATCAACCGTGGGGTCGCGCTTCGCACGCTCCTCCATCCCCATAGTCTTGCGACGTGAGGCCAGGTAGTCCTGGAACGCCAGCGTCCCGTACAGCAGTTTGGGCTCGGGCATGAACACCAGGAATCGGTCACACACGGAGGTCAGAAAGTCCCGGTCGTGCGAAACCAGAAGCAGCGTACCGTCGTACGTGAGCAGGGAAGCCTTCAGTGACTCAATGGACTCCAGATCGAGGTGATTGGTCGGCTCGTCGAGGAGAATCAGATTAGCGCCTCCCAGCACTATGCGCAGCAGGGATAGGCGGGTCTTCTCGCCTCCCGATAGTGCGCTGATATGCTTTTCAATCGCCAGTCCGCCAAATCCGAATGCGCCCAGCACATCCCTTATCCCTTGTTCGGTCGGGTTTGCTATGGTCTTGCTGACTACATCGTAGGGAGATTGCGTGGGAGAAAAATCGGAATGTTCCTGGTCGAAAAAGGCGAGATCCACGGAATTGCCGATCCTGAACGACCCGTTTGTCGGAGTGGCCTTACCCGCGAGGATGCGCAGAAGTGTGGTTTTTCCGCAGCCATTTGGTCCGACAATGCCTACTTTCTCTCCGCGCAGCACCTCGAAATTCAGATTTCCGAAGATCCGACGCTGGTCAAACTCCTGACAAAGCCGCTCGGTTCGAATGACAAGTTCGCCGCTGCGCGACCGTGAAGTGATCGGGAAGGAAAACGCGCGATGATCCACGACCCGATCAACCGGAGCCAGCCTGTCCAGCATCTTGCGTCGGGACTGTGCGAGTTTTGTTTTCTGTCCCTCGATGTTGCGCCTGATGAACTCAAGTTCCTTCTTCACAAGCGCCTCGCGCCTTTCGTAAGCGGCGCGCCCCTGGTCCCTGCGCAATTCGCGCTCCTGCACGTAGAAATCAATGTTCCCGTTGTACAATGACAGTTTGCCGTTGTCGATCTCGGCCACCTTATCGACAACAGCGTTCAGAAGAGCCCTGTCGTGTGACACTATCAGAACGGCTTTCTGGTACTCGACCAGGAATTCCTCAAGCCACAGCGTCGCATCTATGTCGAGATGGTTGGATGGTTCATCGAGTATCAGAAGGTCGTAGTCGCCCGCAAGAAGCTTCGCAAGCGAGAGCTTGGTCTTCTCACCGCCGCTCATTCGCTTCACGGGGGCGTCGCCGAGTCCGGCGAGGCCGAGACCCGCCAGGATCCGCTCGCTCTCGAAGCGCCAACGGTGGCCGCCGACAGCATCAAACCTGTGTACTAATTCCCCATACCGGTCGGTGATGGCCTTGTTGGTTGGGTCCTGTGCAAGCTGCTCCGATACGATCTCCAACTCGCGCTCTATTGCCTCAAGGTCTCCCCACGCACGCAACATCTCGCCAAAGATCGAGCTTTCTTCATCGACCGCATATTCCTGTGGCCGGAAAGTAATGCTGGTGCGTCCCGCACGTGCAACAA
This sequence comes from Candidatus Brocadiia bacterium, assembly GCA_041648755.1. GTDB lineage: Bacteria > Planctomycetota > B143-G9 > B143-G9 > B143-G9 > JBAZOJ01. The sequence continues at coordinate 3,499 of JBAZOJ010000058.1, read as the reverse complement.
CACCGGCGTCCGGTTCCTCAAGACCTGCGAGAATTCGAAGCAATGTCGTCTTGCCGGCGCCATTCCGCCCGACAAGCGCCATCTTGTCCCTTCCGCCCAGGGCGAGGGAAACGCCGCGCAGGACTTCCTGCTCTCCGTAACTCTTGCAGATTCCGCTTGCAGACAGGACCATCAGATTGTCCCGCCCGGTTGCCTGGGGCTCGGGAATATCCTGGAGTCCACAATAATTGTGACCGGTCCGTCGTTGACCAGAGAGACGTCCATCTTTGCGCCGAACACTCCTCGCTCGACGGGATGGCCCAAGGATAGACAGGCGGAGCAGAATCGATCGAACAGCCGTTCGCCCTCTGCGGGAGGAGTTGCAGCGTCAAAAGAGGGGCGCCTGCCGTGCCTTACGTCCGCCGACAGCGTAAACTGGCTGACTGCCAGCAGTGAACCCCTGACATCCTTCAGGGATCTGTTCATCTTGCCAGCGTCGTCGTTGAAGATTCGCAAGCCGCAAACGCGGTCCGCCAGGATGCCTGCCTGAGCTTCATCGTCGCCCTTGACCGCGCAGACAAGAGCCAGAAGACCGACTCCGATCTCGCCGACGATTTGGCCGTCAACGGCTACTGATGCATGGGAAACCCTCTGAATAACTGCGAGCATTTAACCTCCGCACCTCAGGCTGGTGCGTGCGCATTATCCTCGACTTCCTCGGACGGACAAGGCAAGCGGGGAAAAAAGAAAGGCAGGCCATGCGGCCTGCCTTTCCTGGCTGAAAAGCGGGTTGACTACTTCTTCAGGCTCTTCTTCAGAAGCTCAAGAACAGCTTCGTCCGAGAGGTTGCCGCGTCCGAGAGCCTTGGAGGCCTCGAGGGCGATGAGGTAATCCGCGTCGGCAATGGCTTCTTCGAGAAGGTCTTGCGCGGCGGCGGGATCGATCATACCAATCGCCTGAAGTGAAGTAACGCGAACCATCGTCGAGTTGTCCTTGTTCTTGAAGACATCCTTGAGGGCGTTGAGGGACTCAACAGCCTTCACGTTGGCAAGAGTCTTCATCGCGCCAACGCGGACAGCGTCGACGTGAGAATTGAGGACGGCTATGAGCATCGGAACAGCGACCTTGAGGTCGATATTCGTGGTAGCAGGATTGATCTTGGATATGGCTTCGGCAGCGCGAACAGCAATGCTGTTGATGCCAGCCCGGATGGGGTTGTTCATGTTGCGTTCACTGACGATCTTGCCAATCATGGCCAGAAGATCGCCCTCGACTGGGGGCTTTGCGATGACATAGTTGTCACCGGGGAACTTGGTCTTGAACTCGACCATCATCTCGGCAGGAACCATGAAGATTATGGGCATCGAAGCCGTGAGGGGCTCCTCTTGCAGGCGGCGATAAACCTGATCGACGTTCAAGTCGCCAGACTCATCGAGCGTGTAGTCGAGGAGGATGATGTCCTTCATCGGGTAGACGCTTGCCTTTGCGAGGCATGCGCGTCCGCTGAAGGCGCCATCTGCGCCGTAGTTGTTCTTGCGGAGCAACTCGACGAGGAAGTTCATCTTCGCGGTCTCATTGTCGCAGACCAGGAAGTTGAGGGAACTCGTTTCGGACATTGCAGCGGCAAGAATCGCGGCGACCTTCTCCTGGCCCTGGAACTTGTTCTTTGGATCGATCTTTGCCAGGCTGATTGCGGCTTCATAGCGAACGCGCGCCATATTGCTGGAAAGGGCGTCGATGAGGCAAGCGCTTGGTGAGCGATCATATGCACCGACGGCGGGCGGAGGCAAAAGCGTACCGTCGCTGACGTCGGCAAGCGCATTGATAATGGACACGGCCTCGTCGTCCTTCTTGTTGGCAAGAGCCAGATCAAGAGCGGCGCTGAGAGCCTTTTGCCCGACAAGGTGCCCGATAGCATTGGCGCGTTCGACCTTGGGGTAGAGCTCGTTCAGGGAGTTGACTTCGGCGATTATGGCAGCCTTTGTCTCTTCCGAAATGCCGGTCTGCTCGGCCTGAATGGCGAGCATATCACGGCGTTGCTTTACCTCGTTGTACTCGCTGTAGCCAAGGCACACGATTAGCGGAATGAAGATCGTGGACTTAGGAGCAAGGTCCATGCCACGATAGCAGAGTCCGCGGGCGATTTCCTCATTGTAGGAGAAAATCGGGAAGTTCGAGGCCACTATGTTCTTTGCAGTGGCATCCCACCTCCATATCATCCCCTCGGAAGCATAAGCTTCTTCCTGGATGACCGGAAGATCCTGATAGTACCGCAAGGCCTCATTGAAGAAGTAGTTCTCTATGGGGTCGGCCTTGTCAAGCGGCACACCGGAAATCTTGGTGAAAGCGGTGCCGGCGGTGCTTCTGCTGATCTCGATCGTCTTGCCGTTCTTCGCAACAGCCAACAGATAGGGCAGCGCCCTGGGGTCGTTGGTCACTGCGAGAAGGTTGCAGACGTTCTGCAGAAGCAGTTCGTCGTTCGTATTCAGCAGTTCGACAAGCGGCTGGATGGCCGAATGTCCCATCTTCATGATGGTAAGGTACGCATAGGTGCGCATACCGTCTTCAGAATTCGGATCAGCGAGGTGCGGCACCAGGAAAGGTATGACATAGTTGCCGATATCGACAAGCTTTGCCATGGCCACCCGGCGCTCCTCGAAGTCACGATCCATCTGACCGATCAGGGCCTGAATGGCTTCGGGCTTGCGCATTTCCTGCCGGTCGTAGGCGCCAGCAAGCGCAAGGAGGCGCCATACATCAGGTCCGATATCCGAGAACTTTGCGACCTCCATCAGGTACTTGAGAGTCGCCTGGTTACGGAGTTCAGCCGCAAGCTTGTTGGAGGGGTTGCCATTCAGAACAGCCGCGAATAGCACCTTGGCTTCTTTGTAGTTGCCCTCTTCAAAAGCGTTGATGGCCTTACGGAAATCGTTGCGAATTTGCTCGTCGTTTGTCGCGTACCCCTGTTGGGCACCGAAGACAAACAGTGCGATCGCCAATACCGCCATTACGATGGCGACCTTACGGCCGACGATACGCATTGCTCCCTCCTTTTCGAAGACTCTGCGGACGTCGCTGAGAACAGCCAGAAACTGAGATTGTAGTTTAGCCAGTTAGGATGTCAATAAAAAATCAGACGTTTTGACGACGCTGCGCGCACCGATGAGCCAAGGGTAAGCCTTACAGGCCTGCTCCGACTTTCAAACCGACCGCCAAAAGCAGCAGTCCTCCGAGCGCCCGAGCCCTGCGCTCGAACACCGAACCCAGTTTGCTGCCCAGCAAAATCCCCGCGAATGTCACTGCTGCGCAGACTATTCCGATGATCAGGCTGGCCTCGAACATCCCCATCACTTTGAGCCCTCCGAGGCCCATGGCGGCTCCGGCTGCCAGCGCATCGAGACTTGTGGCTACGCTGAGGGTGACAAGCGAAAGCCCTCGCGTAGGATCGGATCGGTATTTTTCCTCCGCTCCGCTGAACGCGCCCCACAGCATGCGCACGCCGAGCAATGCCAGAACGGTT
>JBAZOJ010000057.1:0-16075 GCA_041648755.1 Candidatus Brocadiia bacterium | reverse complement strand
TTGCCCTTTTCAAGGCGGATCACTCGGTCCGCATATTCCGCAGCGGCAAGGTTGTGGGTAACCATGATGAGCGTTTTGGAGAATTCCTTGTTGAGCCTTCTCAGAAGTGTCAGGATTTCCTTCTCCGATTCGGCGTCCAGGTTGCCTGTCGGCTCGTCGGCAACGATGATCTTTGGGTCAGCGACAATTGCGCGCGCAATTGCCGTGCGCTGTTCCTGACCTCCGGACATCTGACGGGGATAGTGCGTCATTCTGTCCGACAGCCCCACGGCGGTAAGAGCAGTAAGGACATGTTCTTTTCTCTCTCGTCCGGAAAGAGGCATCACGAGCAGGGGTAGCTCGACGTTCTCGCTCGCGGTGAGTACCGGGAGCAGGTTGTAGAACTGAAAGATGTAGCCTATGTTTCGCGGACGCCACTTGGTTTTCTCCGACTCACCCATACGGGCCAGCTCGGAACCGAGGATGTGCGCAGTTCCGGAGGTGGGGCGGTCAATGCCCGCGATGATATTGAGCAGAGTAGTCTTCCCCGATCCGGATGGCCCCATCAGGGCAACAAACTCTCCCTGCTCAATGTTCAGGTCAATGTTGTCCAGAGCGCGGATTTCGCGACCATGATGAAGGAATATCTTGCTGAGGCCTTTGATTTCAACTACTGGTGTCATTGCTGCTCCGTTACCGGTTCCCCTTCCTTGAGGCCTTCAGGAGATGTCACAATCACGCGAGCCCCTGAAGGAATCCCTTCGACTATCACAGCGGAATCTCCGATCTTGCCGACTACAGTGATGCGTTTCGCGACAGCCTTCCCATCCTCAACGATCAGAACGAATTGGCCATCCGCATTCTTCCGGACGGAAGCCTCGGGAATCGAGACTCCTGAGGTCTTTTCATCGGGCTTGGCATCGGGCGCCATAAAAGTGATCTGTGCGGTCATTTCCGGAAAAAGGAGAAGATCAGGTTTCTCGATTTTGACCTTTACGGTTATGGTGTTCTTCGCCAGTTCTGCCTGGGGCTCGATGCGGAGAACCTTCGCGCGGTAGCTGCGTGTTCTGTCGGCGTCAGTAACGACAATAGCTTCTGCCCCGACGGACACCTTGCGGATATTGCCTTGGGTGACATCCACTCTGACTTGTATGTCTTCTGGATCGTACAAGGAAAGCACCGCGGAGTTGTCCTTCAGGTCTATCCAGGATCCGACGCGCTCGTAGATCTTCAGCACCCTCAGGTCATGCCCGAGATCAGGTGCCTTCAGAGAACAATACTCGACGTTTCTTTTTGCGATTTCGATTTCCGAGTCAAATTCCTTGAGCAACGCCTCAGCGTGCTCGATCTCCTCGATTCGAGATCCTGCCTGCATCTTAGCCAGTTCCGCCTGCGCGACACGAAGAGAGGCTTTTGCCTTGTTCAGGTCGGCGACATTGGAGTTAAGGTTCGTTTCTGCCTGCCTGAAGACGGACAGCAGGTTGTCCTTTTCCTGAGCAGAAATAGTCGAGTCGGGAAGATCCTTGACGCGTTCGTAATTCGCCTGGGCGATGCGGAGCTGTTCTTTCGCCTGTTCAATTTTCGCCAGCATGGAGTCGATCTGCAATGTCATCTGCTCGACGTTTGCCGCAGCGGCATCGATATCTTCCTTGCGGAAGCCTGCCTTGACAAGCTTGAGTTGCTTCTCCGTGGAATCCCGTTTGGCGTTCAGCGCCGCAAGGCGCGAAATCATGTCTTTGTCGTAGAGCTTCACAAGGAGTTCGCCCGGATGAACAATGGCGCCTTCGGTTACGAAAACGGATTCGATTCTCTCAGGGATCCTGCTGCTGATGAAAATTGGATATTGGGGGATTGCGGCCTCAATCCATCCTCCCGCAGTAAAGCTCTTGACTGTACCGCCTTGGGATGGAAGTGCTACGGCCGTGGTGACAATCGTGCCAGAGGGAGGGAAAATGCTGGGCCAGAACCTGCCAAGACCGAAGCCGATTCCCCCAAACACGAAGAAGAGGAAGAACGCCAGCGCCCAAGGAGTCCTGGGGCTCTGTTTCTCTTCCGGGATGCGCAACTTTTCCAGTTCCATAGCAACCTCGAGACAAAAAGTCTCTGCATTCTAACACATTTGTGAGAGCGGAAGCTCTGCTTTTGGGGAAGGGAGGGAAAGGGCGGCAATCGTTTCCGAATGCCGCCCTGAAGCGCTATCAGTTCTCGGGCTGATCACCTTCGGCGGTTGGGGCTGGAGTGGGTTCCGGGGCAACTCTGGCAGGAGCAAGACCCTCCAGAGATTTCTCCGGATTGGCGAAGTCATACTTGTCCTTGACTCCGTCCCACCAATCGCGCAGTGCTTTGACGCTGACCGCGATGTTGGCGAGTGAATCGCCAGAGTTGTACGCTATCCTGTCGTTTTTCAGGAGTCGGAGCATTGACTCGTAAGCGAAGGAACGAACAGTCGTTTCGGGATCAGACATCATGTCGAAGATCAAGGGAACAATTTCCTTCTCGCGAACATAGCCAAGTGCGACTGCAGTGAGTTCACGGTTTCTTGACGGTTTGCTGGATGCGAGTGCAGGGCGGACAATATCGGCGAAACTCTTGGTCTTGTTCTGTTCCCACCAATCCTTCCAGTAGGTGCGGCCCTTCTCGATGTCCTTTTCCTCTGTCGAGTAAAGAAGGTCCTGTTTCCCTTCTTCGCCTGTCAATGCGCAAAGGAAGAAGTTGGCTGTCCAGCGAATCGAGGATTCATCGCTGCCAACACCGGATTCGATGAGAACCCGAACGGCTTGTTTTCCGCCTTTGAATATCCGTGCTCCGTTTCGCGCGATGGCGGAATCGCGGGCGAGGGCGTTTGTCTCAGCGATCGTTTTGAGCGCCTTGATCACGTCAGAATCATCCACGACCACTGGAGTTGGGGTAGGGGAGAGACTGGCTGCAGGTCCACCGGAAGCTGAAACCGATCCAGGCGAAGGTGTAGTGCCTGGTGTACTGTTTTCGCCGCGCATCAAGATGATGAGCACAGCCACAAGAGCGACGAAGACGACTGCAATTCCGCCGAACAGCATGTAGTTGGGTCCTGTGGAAGCGCCTTTGTCGCGCTTCTTGTGTCGCGGCTTTGAATCCTCTTCGTCCGGACGACGAGCAGCAGGACTCCTTCCGGATCTTGGCTTCGCCGAATCCTCATCCGGACGGCGCGCCTGTCTGGCTGATCCGGACGGACGAGGCTTTCCTTGGGGCTCGGGCTCGTCAGGTCGAGACGACCTGCGATGAGATCGAACCGGCGGACGATTTTGCTTCTCTACATCCACGTACTCATCTTCAGCGGGAGGCAGGGCCGCGGGAATCGTCACAGCGGCTCCGCAACCAGGACACTTGGATTTCTTTCCGCCTGCAGAGTCAGGCGCCTCGACGGTCAGGCCGCAGCCGGGGCATTTGAACTCGATCGCCACAGAACCCCCTTTGTCGTTTTAGCCAACGACTATGTTAATCAAGCGGTCCGGAATAGCAATGATTTTCCTGATTTGCCGTCCCTCGACGAGTCTGATGCACGTCTCGTTTGAGACAGCTTCACGTTCGAGGGATTCCTTTGTCGACCCGACGGGGAGTAAAATCCTCCCTCTCAGCTTACCATTGATTTGCACGACGATCTCCAACTCGGGGTCTTCGGCAACGGCCTCATCCCAAGATGGGAACGCCTGCGTGAAGACGGATCCGGATCCTCCGGTGCGGGCCCAGATCTCTTCAGCAAAGTGTGGAGCCATCGGCGCCATCAATCGGGCAAAAGTCGCGAATACCTCTTTGCGTATCTCTGGACGCGCCTTGGGCGCAAGTTCCTTCACAATATGCAGTAGTTCCATGAGCGAGGCGATGGCTGTATTGAAGTGAAAGGAATCCTCGATGTCGAAGTTCACCTTCTTTGCGGCCTTGTGCAACGCTCTGCGAAGATTCACCTCGTCAGCAGTCAGTCCAGTGCTTGGACCAGCGAAAGTCCGGGCTGTTCTTACAACGGCCTCATGCTCGCCAAAGATCTCCCAGAGTCTGCGGAGGAACTTGAAACACCCTTGTACGCTTTCGTCAGTCCATTCGGCAGGTTTCTCAGGAGGGCCGATGAAGAGGGTGTAGAGCCTGAGAGTGTCCGCCCCGTATTGGCTGACGATGTCGTCGGGAGAAACCACGTTCCCGAGCGATTTGGACATCTTCATGCCGTCCTTGATGATCGTACCTTGGGTAAAGAGGGCCTTGAAAGGTTCTTTTACCGACACAAGGCCGAGATCGTACAGGGCCTTCACAATGAACCTGCTGTACAGCAAATGAAGGACAGCGTGCTCGGCTCCACCAATGTACTGGTCGACAGGCATCCAGTATTTCTCGTCGGCTCTGTTAAATGGTTGCCCCTTCTCCCAAGGTGATGTGAAGCGAAGGAAATACCAGCACGAGCATAGCCACTGTGCGATGGTGTCGGTCTCTCTACGAGCGGGAGAGCCGCACTTCGGGCACTTAGTGGAGACAAATTCGCTGTGGTCGGCCAGGGGACTGCGACCGCCCTTTGTCTTGAATTCGTGCAGTGATGGAAGAAGCACGGGCAAGTCACTTTCGGGTATAGGAGTCACCCCGCACTTGTCACACAGTATCATGGGTATTGGTGCGCCCCAGTAACGCTGCCTGGAAATCAGCCAATCCCTGATGCGATACTTGACAACGCCACGGCCCGCGCCGATCCTGATAAGATGTTCGGTGATCGCCTTCTTTGCGTCTTCGCTTGGCATTCCGTCGAATTCGCCGGAGTCTGTCTGAGTACCGGGGTCGGGATACGCCTCAGTCATCTTGTCGGCGTCAAGATCAGTACCGGGAGGGTTGATGACGACCTTGATGGGGAGCGAGTACTTCTTTGCGAAGAGGAAGTCCCGTTGGTCGTGAGCCGGAACCGCCATCACTCCGCCGCTGCCGTATTCCATCAGGGCGTAGTTCGCTACCCACAGGGGAATCCGGTCACCGTTGACGGGGTTTATCAAATATCTTCCGGTGAAGATTCCTTCCTTTTCGTACTGCTGATCCGAACCGCGAGCCCCACCGACCTTTCGGTTCGCGTCGCAGAAGCGAAGAACGGCCTGTTCGAGGTCTGTGCCCCTGACAATCGAGGGAATCAGCGGGTGCTCAGGAGCAAGGGAGAAGAAAGTGACACCGAACAACGTGTCAGGTCGGGTTGTGAAACAGCGGACGATGGTGGCTCCGTCATCGAGACGGAAGTCCACTTCCGCACCATCGCTGCGGCCGATCCAATTGCGCTGCATGGTGACGATCTTCTCAGGCCACTCCTTGAGTAATTCGGTGTCGTCCAGCAAATGCTGGGCATACTTTGTTATCCGGAAAAACCACTGGTCAAGCTGCTTTTGGATCACCGGCGATCCACAGCGTTCGCATGTACCGTCGACGACCTCCTCGTTGGCAAGAGCGGCAGCGCACGAAGTACACCAATTGACCGGAGCGTTTGCCTTGTACGCGAGGCCAGCCTCGAACATCTTCAGGAACACCCATTGTGTCCATCGATAGTAGTTCGGATCGGAAGTGTTGATCTCACGTCGCCAGTCGAACATGATTCCCTGGCTGGTGAACTGACGCTTCATGTTGGCGACATTATCAGCGACCCATTTGGCGGGCGGGATGCCGAACTTGATCGCCGCATTCTCTGCTGGAAGGCCGAATGCGTCCCATCCCATTGGCGCGAGTACGTTGTATCCCTTCATCTTCTTGTAGCGAACAACCGCGTCGCCGAGGATGTAATTCCTGCCGTGACCGACATGCAGAACGCCGCTGGGATACGGAAACATATTCAGACAGTAGAGCTTAGGGCGTGTCGGATCCTGCCGGACCTCGAACAGGCCGTTCTCCTGCCAGTTTGCCTGCCATTTGGGCTCAATTTCCCTGAAGTTGTATTCCTCAGCCATCGCTCCTCCGGATGTGTGACTAAAGAGCGTCAATTATACTGGCTTTGGGCAAATGTTAAGGCATCGGGCGAATGGGTCTCTACAGAGGGGTAAAACGGCAGGGAGGAGCCGCTGGCTCCTCCCTGCAAGCACACTCGAGCAACCAAGAACGGTGATATTAGGGGTTGTTCACCGGTGGAGCAGGAGGTTGACCGCCTCTATTGGCGCGATTTCCCTTACCTGCCTGGTTCCTTCTGTTTTCCTTCTTGTTCTCTCTCTTGTCGCCTTTGTTCTGTCCGTTCCCTTGGCGGTTCTTCATGCCCTCTTTGATCCGATCGAGGTTCAGAATGTTAGCCTTCACTCCCTCGATGGCCTTGTCATGATCCTTCTTCTTCAATTCAAGCATGGCCTCGGAGAACTTGAGATCTTCCTCGACCCATTTTGTGGCGAGAATCGTGACATCCTGGCTGTAGAGTTCCTTGACCCGCGCCATAATGGCTTCCATATCTGGTTTGGCAGCAGGATCTTGCCCGGGATTCTCGGCTTTCAGGCGCTCGATCTCCTTCTGGACTTCTGCCTTGAGGCTCTCGCGCACCTTCATCATCAAGGCGCGTACTTCTTCGTTGATTGCCTTGAGCGATTCCCCGTGACGCTTTAGTTCCGCCTTCATCTCGTCACTGGGTGCGACAAGGTAGGGGTCCTGTTGCTGTCCTTGCGCCCGGTCTCCTCTGTTTGGCATGTTCGGACGCTCTCCCTTTCCACCAGGGTTGGCCGGTGGGTCAGCCGGTGGATTGGCGGGCGGGTTCGCGGGTGGATTGGCTGGTGGGGTCGCATCTTCTGCCAAGAGTACCCTCGTATAGAGCATGATCGCCAGACAGGCTGCGAGAATGAGAAGCACCTTCTTCATGGCTTCCTCCTTTTCTAAGCATGTCCGAGCAAACACCGTGCCAGACAAATGGAATCCATAACAACAGGTCTGGCAAGCTGTTAGAGAGAGAGGTTGTACTGTCAGGGAAGGGAAGACCCCTCGTGTAGGAATCTTCGACACCCGAAAGGTTGTCCAATGCTCAGAGCGAGGTAAAATTAGACACTTCATAGTGTTACGAAATAACTGGAGGTTTGGTGCCGGATACTCTTGTGCTCGCAAAGGACTTTGCTCGCGCGCTGCATTCGAAGAAGGCGGAGAACATCGTCATACTGGATCTGCGAAAAGTCTCAAACATCGCGGATTTCTTTCTTGTGGCTTCGGTGCATTCTCCGACGCAGGCTGAGGCCATTGTTGAGGATCTCCGGAAGCGCCTGAAAGCAGCCGGTAAGCCAATCCTGGGTACAGAGGGCAGCAAAGAGGGCGGATGGATGCTCATCGATGCAGCCGATGTCATTATCCATCTTTTCGACCCGATCTTGAGAGACTACTACGACATCGAGAACTTGTGGGCAGAGGCACCCAAACTGGAGTGGGTTCCTGAATGAACGAGATCGCTGTAAAACTTGGGGAGCGGCTTGAAAAACTGATCTCGACAGAGTTTCGGACGCAGTGTCCGGGCGGAAGCTCTTTTGATATTTCGCGCTCGCTCGATCATGGAGACCTATCCTGCACCGCCGCACTCAGGCTCAGTAAGTCCCTGAGACGCTCTCCACAGTCAATTGCGTCTGAACTGTCTGACCATCTTTCCGGGCTGGTTCTGTCTGAGCCTGCTCTTTCCGATGCCATCTGCAAGATCGAAGCACAGGGCGGGTTCATCAACGTCTGGCTGTCTCGCTCCTACTGGCTCACCGAGCTTGCCTCCGTATCCAAGCAGGCAAGCGAATACGGCAAGGGCCGCGTCCCGAAAGGCAAGGCGAACGTCGAGTTCGTGTCGGCGAACCCAACTGGGCCACTGACCGTCGCACATGGGCGTCAAGCCGCTATCGGCGATACTCTTGCGAGAATTCTGGATTTTGCGGGCTGGACTGTTGAGCGGGAATATTACCTGAATGACACCGGCAATCAGATGAGAATTCTGGGCTTGTCGGTTTACCTTCGCTATCGGGAATCCTGTGGCCACAAAGTTGATTTTCCGGAGGACTGCTACCAGGGAGAGTACATCAGGGATATCGCTGCCGAGGTAGCTCGCAATAGTGGGACAGAGCTTTCGACAATGTCGGAGGGCGAGGCAGTGGCTCTGTGCGGTCGCTATGCAGGCTCTTCCATAATGAAGTGGATTCGGGAGGACCTCAAGGACTTTGGCGTCAGTTTCGACACCTTCTTTTCACAGGAGAAGATGGAATCCTCCGGGGCGGCCCAGGAACTGATCGAGAGATATCGAGCCGCTGGCATGCTGTACGAGCTTGAAGGAGCAGTATGGCTGAGTACGACGCAGTTCGGCGATAGCAAAGACCGGGTGCTGGTGAAAAGTGACGGCAGCCTCACATATCGGACACCAGACATCGCCTATCATGTAGACAAATTCGCACGTGGCTACTCACGCATGGCAGTTACGGTCGGGCCGGACCATCATGCTCACACTATCACTATGAAGGCAGCCCTGAAGGCACTCGCATTGCCTGCAGAAGATCTCGTCTACCTGATAGTCCAGCATTGCACACTGTATCGCAACGGCGAGCCTCTGAAAATGTCCACGCGCAAGGCTACTTACATCACTCTCCGCGAGATCCTGGACTACGTTGGCAAAGACGCGGGGCGCTTTTTCTTCATCAATCGCTCGGTGGAAAGCCATCTCGACTTCGATCTCGACCTTGCCGTGAAGCAGAACAAGGACAACCCGGTATTCTATTTGCAGTACGTCGCTGCAAGATGCGCTGCCATCGCTCGAAATGCTGCTGAAGCGGGAGTCGTCGCTCCTGAAGAACTGAAGGACGGCATCACTTTTGCGCCTCTAGCTGAGGATTTTGCGAAGGTCGACAAGGATGAAATCGACCTTGTCAGGATGATTGGGCGCTTCGGAATGGTTGTTCAGAAATCATCGGACATGCTGGATCAACTGAAGATCATCAGCTACCTGACTGAGTCAGCCGAGCAGTTCCACAACTACTATCAGCGGCGTCGCGTTCTCACCGAGGACAGGGCGGAAGCCAGAGCCAGACTCGCGGTTATCAGCGCACTCAGAACGGTATTTGCCAATGGCCTTAACCTTCTGGGAGTATCCGCGCCGGAGAAGATGTAGTGGATTGGCTCTTCTTCGTGAAGGCATTCACGGCCGTGTTCATTGTGGTGGATCCTCTGGGATGCGTGCCCGTCTATATCACAATGACCTCAAATCAGGACATCCGAGGCCGAAAGCGCACGGCCTTGCGGGCCGTTATTACGGCAGCCATTATCCTTCTGTTCTTCAGCGTGGCCGGGCGGAAGACGTTCGCCTTTTTTGGCACTACAATGGGTGCTTTCCAGATCGCTGGAGGGATACTGCTGTTCCTGATCTCGATGAGCATGATGCGCACCGAGCAGACAGGCTTGTCGGCGACTGTCGACAAGGAAGTCGAGGAATCCAAGGGCTTCCATGACGTCTCACTGGTTCCTATCGGCATACCGCTGCTCGCCGGGCCTTCCTCCATCGCGGCCGTCATTGTTCTCGTCGAGCAAAGTGTCAAGTCTCCTGCCTTTGCCACGCACTACGCGATGGTTGTTGCGGCCATAGTGTTGGTTATGGCGTCGACGTACATCATCCTGCGGATTTCCGGTGTTATCAACAGGATTCTGGGAACCACAGGATTGTTTATCGCGATGCGCTTGATGGGCCTGATTCTGGCTGCCGTATCGGTTCAATTCATCGCGGACGGTCTCTTTCAGCTCGTGAATGACGCCCTGCCCAAGCTGGCGCCCGCTATCAAGGCGCTGAGCCTGTAGTTCAGATTCCCTCGATGTGCCTGGTCACGGCAAGCTTGCCCATAATCGGCTCAACCGCAATTATGTCTATTCGGTATGCTCGATCGACTCCTCCGTGATATCTCAAGTACACCCGTACGGCAGATTCGATCTTGCGGATCTTGGCGTTGGTAACGGCATCCTCGGGGTAGCCTGCTGATGAAGAAGTCCGAGCCTTTACTTCAACGAAGACCAGCACGTCATTGCGCTCCGCAACAACGTCAATCTCGCCGGAGTCCGTGCGGAAGTTGGTGTCAATAATCCTGTAGCCTTGCTTTTTGAGATACGAAACGGCGACAGCTTCGCCGCTGCTGCCAAGCATCTTGTTCCAGAGGCTTTTGAGGACATTACGCAAGGTTGAGGCTCCGAAGAATTGCCAGCCAACCCACTCGCTGGGCGATCTCAAAAACACCTTCGTAGGTCATACCTGACCAATCTCCATCCTTGCCCGTAGCTGCGTAGCGATATGCGCCTTTGCCGACTGGTGACCCGGCAAACAGGGACAGGAGGCGAGACACAAACCACTCCTGGCTCAATTTGCGGGAATTGCCAGGCGGTCGTCCAATCACTTCGAGTGTATCCAAATCGGCCATCAAGGCTTCTTGCGGGGTGCCATATGCGATCACAAGGCAGGGGCTCACTGTCACATCCATAACTGTATTGAGCGGCGACGGTCTGAATTTCCTGTCCGGAGGAAGCGCCAAAGGTGAGTTCTTGACCCGGGGTTCGCTCTGGGGCAAAGGGCTCTTCTTTGCCGTCGTGATCTTTCGGCGAAGTATCGCAAGGTCCATCGCATTGACCTTGTCGGGGCGCAGAACGAGCGATTCCCCTCTTTTAGTAAAGACGACGCAGTCATCCCCGAACCGGACACTTGAGACACTTCGCGGTTGAGAAATGAACGAATTCGCGGCAGATTCAGAGAGAAGGAAGGCAGGAATATCGGCGTCCCTGAGAATCTTCAGCGCTGCAACAGCATCCTCGGTTTTTCGGATACCCCTGGCCAGAAAACCCGTCTGCGCCGCAACGGGATCGGTAGGAGACACGTTGAGACGACGGCAGGCGATCCTGAGACCCGAAGTGACACGCTCGGTCGGTGCAAGGCTGGTAGAAGCGACAATGCAGAGCGGCGCATCTTGTTCTTTCGGCGGGGAGGATTCGTATGCAAGGACTCTCCGGATTCGGGCGAGTTCTTTGTTTGCCTCGCCGGAGAGATCGCCGCCCTTTGCTGCTACTGCCTCCAGATACGCCCTGGCGGACCAAGGATCAAGGAAGTTCTGCGAACGCATCAACCCTATTCTCCAGGCCGCCGAAAGCACCGTGGTTTCGGAAGTAGTGGCGATAGCCTCTGGTGATGGCGCCAGCAGGCAGTAGGCCGAATGGGCGGAGTACATCCATGCTCTCTTGTAAGCATAGTCTCCGTTTCGTGCGACTGCAAACCGATCCACAGGGATACTTGCATTGTCCAGTATGTTTCTGTCCTGAGCGGCGATGGCCTCTTCTGTTTCGGGGTCATCAGAAATCTCGACTGATTCGGCAACCGCAACTGCGGGAACAAGTGCGGAAGCTGGAGAAACCACAGCCGAAAGCGACTGGGGTTCATTGGCAGCTTGGGGTGAACCACTTCCTCCCAAGCCAAGTGAGCGGAGCAGTGCCAGCCACGTAACTGATTCGATGAACTGAGATTTGCTTCTGAAACGTTGTGGACGCCAGTTAGTACCGAGGAGTCCCTCATTAGCCATAAGGTGTATGCCTGCCCCAGCCAGAGAATCCGCGCAGTGCAACAGCAGGGCTTCTCCCAGTCGCTCACACATCGGCCTGGGAAGCTCGGGGTCGCATTGAGGGAGCCCAAGAACGCAAGCAGCTTCCACATCCAACATGACAACTTGCGGTGGGTGGCCGGAAAAGAGCGCCAGATGGGCTTTGTCGGACATCTGGGCGGCACCCTTGATGGGCTCGGCGTCGGCCATAACCGCAAAAGGGCTGGCGGAAAGACCGACGCTGCGGACACGCTGCGTCAGAAATGAGGACGAAGGCTCGCGGACTTCCTGAATTGTATCTTCCAGAATTCCGACATCCAGTGCGAGTACATCATCCCAGCGAATCATCTCTGCGGCAATGCCCAGATCCCCTGTGGCGAAGCCGTCTTGCATAAGATTCAGTCGCAGGGCCTGCCGGACGATCGGAATCATCGGACGCTGAAGGGACTCGGCCATGTGGAATGCGGGAACTCCGGCGTTGCGCAGAGATGTAACGAGTCGGGAAGCTGTCGCGGCGTCCGGCATCTGCTTGGCAACCGCACCGGAACGGCTTCGAATATTGTTCGCATAGTCAAAACTCGAGTAAGAACTCAGGAGGGGCAGGGACTTGACCTGCTCATGGGTAGGCTCGATTCTGGACGACATATATACGGCTTGGACCTCGGTCGGCGGGTTGCTCTCAGGGCAGGTGAAATGCAGCACTGCCAGAATTCGTTCGATCTCTGAAGCAGCCAGTTTCGCGCCGGGGGGCCAGAATGCCGCAACCTTCTCAAGATACTGCCTTGCCCTTAGAGGATTCAGCAAGTGTCGGGATAGAACGTATCCTAACCTTGCCGCACCCTCGAGCACGTCTTCGGGTGAGTTCGAGGCAAGCTGTTCAGGCTCAGGAACGAGCTTTCCCAACGCCTTGGCGGAAAGATAGAACTGATTACGTTTGAACGCGGCGCGCGCGCAGAATGACAGAAGGGGCGGGGGCAGTTGCTCCTTCGGATGGAACCGCGCGATCAGTTCGTATGCTTCGATTGCCTCCTCTTCGTCCCCGGAGGCGACCAGATTTGTCAGAACTGTGAGTAAGGTCGGGAAATCAGTCGTGAATCTCATGCACGCTCCATGAGGGACATCATACCCGATCGCGCAGCGGTATCAAGTGCATCCTTGGATTGAACTGGCCAGCAACGCGCTATAATGTGATTTTGCACCTGGAGAATAACATGCAGATTCCGAAGAGACCACTATCGGGTGGCAGCAGTCGCCCGATGAACCAGATCAAGTTGACAGTTCGCCCCATCGTGACCGTCGAACGAGGGGTCTTCATCATTTCGACGCGGCAGGTTTAGGTGACAAATGGCGATAAACCTTCCTCCTAAATACGACCCTAAGAGCGTCGAAGAGCCGATTTATCGGCAGTGGATCGAACGGGGCTACTTCCGGTCAGCGCCATCTGATACGCGCTCTCCCTACTGTATCGTGATCCCTCCGCCGAATATCACTGGCGCACTCCACATGGGTCACGCGCTGAATAACACTATCCAGGACATCCTGATTCGCTGGAAAAGGATGCAGGGATTCGAGGCCCTGTGGCTTCCTGGCACCGACCACGCTGGTATTGCCACTCAGAATGTTGTCGAGCGCGAATTGGCGAAAGATGGAATCAGCCGACATGACCTCGGCAGGGAAGAATTCGTAAATCGCATCTGGCAATGGCGCGAGCGCTATGGCAATCGCATTGTCGAGCAGCTCAAGAGACTCGGATTCAGTTGTGATTGGGAACGTCAGCGTTTCACATTGGACTCCGGCCTCAGCAAGGCGGTCAATACCGTATTCGTACGGTTGTACAACGAAGGCCTTATATACCGGGGAAACTACCTCATCAATTGGTGTCCCCGGTGCCATACAGCCCTATCCGATGACGAGGTTGAGCATCGTCCAACGAACGGAAAACTCTGGCATCTGAAGTACCCCTTGTCGGATGGCTCAGGCTTTATAACCGTCGCAACCACCCGTCCAGAGACCATGCTTGGGGATACTGGCGTTGCCGTTCACCCCGATGATCCCAGATACATACACCTGATCGGAAAGACACTGCGTCTCCCGTTTGTGAACCGGGAGATCCCGGTCATCGCGGACAGCGCCGTGGCAATGGATTTCGGCACGGGATGCGTCAAGGTCACTCCTGCTCATGACGCCAATGACTATGCCATGGGCAACCGCCATAACCTCCCGCGTGTCAATGTAATGAATCCTGACGGGACCATCAACGAAAATGGTGGGCCTTTCACGGGACTTGACAGGTACGAATGCAGGAAGAGGCTCGTGGCGCAGATGGCTTCACTGGGGCTCTTGGAGAAGGAAGCAGACTACGATCTGAGTCTGTCGGAGTGCTACCGGTGTCATTCGGCCATCGAACCGTATCTTTCGGACCAGTGGTTTGTCAAGATGCACTCTCTTGCGCAGCCTGCGATCGAGGCTGCGAAGTCCGGCGCCGTTAAGTTCCACCCCGACCGGTGGGTCCGCGTGTACTTGGATTGGCTGGAGAATGTACGTGATTGGTGCATCTCCCGGCAGTTGTGGTGGGGGCATCCCATCCCCGTATGGTACTGCGACAACTGCAGGAACATCATCGCGGCAACATCCGCTCCGACCAAGTGTGACAAATGCGGCGGAACCAGCCTGACTCAGGATCCTGACGTTCTGGACACTTGGTTCAGTTCAGCCCTGTGGCCGTTCTCAACCTTGGGTTGGCCGGAAGAAACGCCGGAGGTCAAGTACTATTATCCAACGGATGTGCTTGTCACAGACCGTGGAATAATCTACTTCTGGGTAGCCCGAATGGTCATGATGGGATACAAGTTCATGGGGCGCGAGCCCTTCGGCGATGTGTTGATACACGGTACAATCCTCGATGAGGTCGGACGCCGGATGTCCAAGTCTCTTGGAAACGGCATCGATCCGATCGAGATGATCGAGCAATACGGTGCGGATGCCCTCCGCTTCTCTTTGGTCATGTTGACCCTCGAAGGGCAGGATGTGAAGCTCTCGACCAAGAAGTTCGAGATGGGGCGCAACTTCACTAACAAGATATGGAACGCAGTCAGGTTCGCCCTGATGAAGATGCCGGAAGGCCTGGCGACGGAGAAGCCGCTTGATCTTTCCGGGTTACAACTTTATGACAAGTGGATACTAACGCGCCTGTCGCAGACGATTGAGGTGGCGACGGCAGAGCAGGGCGCATTCAGACTGAACCCCGCAATATCCGCCATCTATTCTTTCTTCTGGAATGACCTGTGCGATTGGTACCTCGAAGCCATCAAGGCCGACCTGCAACCCGAAGCACCCGCTGCCCGCCGTGAGACTGCTTCTCGCGTGTTCCTCGCTGTACTGGATGCGGCCTTGCGTCTTCTTCACCCGTATATGCCGTATCTTACTGAGGAACTATGGCACAGGCTTGCCGAGTTCTATCCGGTCAGGGATCTCAGCGGATCTGTGAGAGCTTGCGAGACGATAATGCTGGCCCCTTGGCCTGTATCCACCGATTTCCCGCGCTTCGCGCGCGAGGCAGAAGAGATGGAGCTTCTGAAAACAGCCGTGTCCGCCGTCAGAAATGTCCGCGGCTCGCGCAACATCATGGACAAGGTGAAACTCACCGCGATGTTTGACGCCGGTTGCGCTGAGAACCTGAGCGCGCTGGAATCATCGCGAGATCTCCTCCTTCGCATGGCCAATCTGAAGTCCTTCCAGGCAGGGGTCGGAGTGACATCTCCACCGGGATCCGCGACCGAAATCGCTCCACCTCTCACGCTCTTTGTCCCCTTGGGCGAGCTTGTTGATGTGGAAGCTGAGCGCGCAAAGCTTAGCATTACACTGGAGCGCCAGCGGGATGGCATTATGAGATTAGAGGCCAGACTGGCGAATCCTGAGTTTGCTGCGAAGGCCCCGGCCAATATCGTAGAGAAAGAGCACGCCCGGTTGGCCGACATGAAAGCAACCGAAGCGAAGATTGTGAGGGAGATCAAAGCCCTCGAAATGATAGGATAGCATCCGTAAGTGATGAGGGCGTCCCGGATGGACGCCCTCTCTCTGTTCAGTCAGGGATAGGAGCACGAAGATACCGGCGACGCGGCAGCCAATAGGGCACCATAGAACATACGGTCTCATGACATCGCTTACACATTTGTCTCACCACATCGATTACACGTTTAGCAGGCTTGCTCTGCACGGTCGCGGTCGATAGTGTGCGAAATCATCCATGAGTCACGGAGATGCCCACACAGCGCCTCGGGTGCGTTGGCATTGTCGGGAAACGAGCGATAATCTCGCTAACAGCGAGGAGGCATATGCGCCCGGAGTTTCTTGCACTGTTCACCGCGATTCTGTGGGCTTCCGGTTCATTCTTCGAGAAACAAGGTTTGCGGCTCGGGACCATTAAGCCGATGATGGGCATCACGTTGCGAACTGCCGCTGCACTTGTAGTACTTGCATTACTATCCTATCCGTACTGGAAGGACGTCCCGAAGGCCGATACAAAGAGCCTTCTGTACGTAATCCTCGGAGGAGGGGTT